>JAKSVF010000058.1 GCA_024408235.1 Bacilli bacterium | reverse complement strand
TCGTTGTGTCTTCCAGCACCGAATGAGCCTGTGCAGAGTGTGACACCGTTATTCTTGGATGGAACTGCGGCGAACATTCTATCTAAGTCAGCTTCGCAAGAAACGATTCTTGGAAGTCCAAAGATATCCCATGGTGGATCATCTGGATGGATTGCCATCTTAACGCCGACCTCATCACAAACAGGGATGATTCTCTCTAAGAAATAGACGAGGTTGTTGAATAAATCATCATGTGTGAAATGGCTATAAGCTTCTAATAAGCCCTGGAGTTCATCCTGTGTGTATGATTCATCCCAACCTGGGAGATGTAAGTTATGTGGGTCGATCTTCTGGAAGTCTGCCCATGAGTATGCGAGTGAGTTAGAACCATCTTCATTTTGATGGTACATCTCGGTTCTTAACCAATCGAATACTGGCATGAAGTTGTAGCAAACACACTTAACGCCGACTGAAGCGCAGCGTCTGATGTTCTCGCAATAGTTCTCGATTAATTTATCTCTAGTTGGCTTACCGAGTTTGATGTCTTCAGCAACAGGGATTGATTCGATGACTTCCATCTCAAGTCCAACGCCATTAGCGATGCTCTTGAGTTTCTCTAATGTTTCAACATGCCAAACTTCTCCGACTGGAACGTCATAGCAAGCTGTGACAACACCTGACATGTTTGGGATCTGACGTAAATACTGAACTGGGATGCAGTCCGATTCGCCATACCATCTGAATGTAAGTTTCATAAATGCTCCTTATAAGGGATTAATAATTAAACACCTGAGTAGGATGAGAATCCGCCATCGATTGGGACACAGATTCCGGTGATGAATCCAGCTGCTTCTGGTGAGCAGAGGAAGAGGGTTGCGCCAACTAAGTCATCGACTTCGCCGAATTTGCCCATTGGTGTTGCAGCAAGAATCTTGCCTGTGCGAGCGGTTGGGGTTCCATCTTCATTCCAGAGAAGCTTAGCGTTCTGGGCTGTTGAGAAGAAGCCTGGAGCGATAGCGTTGACTCTGATTCCGATGTGGCTGAAGTGAACTGCTAACCACTGGGTGAAGTTAGAGACAGCCGCTTTTGCGCCTGAGTAAGCAGGGATCTTTGTGAGAGGTGTGTAAGCATTCATTGAAGAAACATTTAAAATGCTGCAGCCTTCTCTTCCGACCATGTCTGCTGCGAAAACCTGTGAAGGTAAAAGTGTTCCGATGAAGTTGAGGTTGAAGACGAATTCGACACCCTTCTGATCGAGTTCAAAGAATGTCTTCATCTCTTTAGCTGCATCGTCTAATTCTGCATATTCATTATCTGTAGTTGCACGTGGATTGTTTCCGCCTGCGCCATTGACGAGGATGTCACACTTGCCATATTCAGCAAGGACTTCCTGATGGCACTTCTCTAATGATTCTTTGACCAAAACATTTGCCTCGAATCCTTTAGCGATTCCGCCGTCTGCAACGATTTCATCCGCCCATTTCTGAGCAGCATCTTTATTGAGGTCGAGTAATGCAACTTTTGCACCACATGCTGCGATTGCCTTAGCGAGGTGAGAACATATAACTCCTCCGGCTCCAGTAACAACAACTACCTTATCCTTTAAATTAACTTGGAATGGAAGTTTCATAATAATCTCCTTTTGAATCTCATTCTAAGAATGTATATTCATTACTGTTTAACTTTATCATTAAATATGTCCAGTTTGATAGACATTCTTTATTGAGAATGTGATAAAGATATACCAATAAGTGCAGGAAAATAATGTAATTCTCGTGATTTGCACTTTTTTCATCATAAAATGAAGTATACTTATAGCATGGACAAGAAACACAAGGTATTTTTCAGTTGTTTAGCCGGCTCCATTGCACTCGGAATCTTGGTTCCTTATTTTGCTTTTGCCCACAAGGGTTATGTTAGACCCGATAGCGAATCAAGATCATGGATGTCACATATATCGGACAGCACTTCAATTGACATGATATCAATGCCTGGTACGCATGACTCTGGCGCTCTTCATTCACTTGCGGATGTAGCTGGAAAATGCCAGGACCTCTCAATTAAGAATCAACTTGAAATAGGTGCAAGATACCTAGATGTAAGGCTTCAGTCCGTTGCTAACACGTTATCCGTTTGCCACGGCCCTATTAATGAAGACTTAACGCTCAAGAATGTTCTTAGCGATTGCAGAAGTTTCCTAATGGAAAATGAGACAGAAGCAATCGTGCTTTCCGTTAAAGAAGAAGAGAAAGAAATCAATAGCACCATTAGTTTTGAAGATGCGCTCCTAAATGAACTGAAAGAATATAAAGACGTTTTATATTTAGGAACAGGCATCCCAACAATGCAGATGATTAGAGGCAAGATTTGTCTCATGTCTAGATACGCCAATAACTCTATTGGAATAGATTCATATGCTGGTTGGGGTGATTCATGCACATTTGACATGAATAATGGCGTGAACATGCATATCCAGGATACTTATTACCTTAGTAATGTAGAACAGAAAAAAGAGCAGATTAAAGAGTGTTTAGAATATTCAACAAACTACGCAAATTCACATACTGAAGATGTTTTGACACTCAATTTCTTCAGCGGATACCTCTCGAAAGGATTCCCTCCTTCATATTCCGTTCCGGTTGCTAAAGAAATCAATAAATGGGCGCTAGATACGTTGCCTAACTACGACGCTACCGGAATCGCCATTTTCGATTTCCTCAACAAAGATTTGGCTAAGGCCGTATGGAGCAAAAACTTATGAAGAACATACTGAGTAAAATAGCCTTCATAGGCTCAAGTGTATTGCTCCTAATCGCAGGACTCCTTTTCCTTGTGATTGATGGAAGGATTTTATTCTCAGGTGACTGGCTCGTCTACTCTGACTCAGTTTTCGGTTTGTTCCAACTTATCTTTAGAGAGATCATCTGGCTCACCTTAATGGCTGGACTTCCATTAACAGCTGTCTATCTTAAGAAAAACACGGTAGAACTACGCATGGCCGGGATGGTTTATGCGATATTCATCTTTATCATGGGTGTAGTTGCAGCGCTAATCTTTAAAGTTGATGCTGGTAAGCCAAACTTCTATTACATGCTCCCTGCTGCAATCCTACCTGCTCTTTATATTTTATCTTTCTATTTCTTTGAATCGGGTAACCACCATGGCGACAATGAGCAACACTAAGGACATGACCAAAGGTTCGCCTTGGAAGCTCATAGTCACATTCGCAATCCCCATATTCCTAAGCAACCTATTCCAAACATTATATAACACATTCGACTCATTCATCGTGGGTCGATTTATTAACGATGACGCATTAGCGGCAGTTTCATCTTCAGGAAATCTGATATTCTTGTTCACATCTTTCTTCATCGGTATGTTTGCCGGTGCAGGCACTGTTATCGCTAATTATTTCGGCAAAAAAGATTATGAGAATATGCAACGTGCTATCCACACAGATGTAGTGATCGCGCTCGTTGCAAGCGTGGCCTTAACTGTGTTAGGCGTTATATTCACACCGCTCATCTTAAAAGCGATGGGAACAGCGCCTGAAGTCTTGCCTAACTCAATTGAATATTTCAGATGGTACTTCGCTGGTATTACCGGCCTAGTTGTTTATAACTGTTTAAACAGCATCTTACACGCTGTTGGTAACTCAAGACGAGGTCTTTACTATTTAATCATCTCTTCGCTCGTAAACGTTGGATTAGACCTCTTATTCATCGCTGGATTCAAATGGGGTGTATGGGCTGCAGCGTTTGCTACATCCATTTCACAGGTTATCTCTGCATTATTGTGTTTGGGATTCTTGACTAAGCCGGGAAGTTTATATGCTATATCATTCAAGAAGATTAGATTCCACGGTGATATGGTCAAGAGCATCTTAAGGTTCGGCGTTCCTTCAGGAATTCAGAATTCTGTCATCGGTCTTGCAAATGTCTTGGTACAATCCAACATTAACTCTTTTGGAAATGCAGCAATGGCCGGTTGCGGTTCTTATTCTAAATTAGAGGGGTTTGCCTTCTTGCCAATCAATTGCTTCTCTTTGTCTATCTCCACTTTCATCTCTCAGAACTTAGGTGCAAAAGAATACGGAAGAGCCAAAAAAGGCGCAACATTCGGAATTATTACATCCGTTTTGATGTCTGAGATCATCGGGGTAATAATGTACTTTGGATGCCCTTTATTCATCAGTTGGTTCGCAAGAAATCCTGAATCTGTCGCGTTCGGAGTTCAACAGGCCAAAACAATGTCATTATTCTATTTTGCCTTATCTTTCTCTCACTGTGTGTCTGCAGTATGTCGTGGAGGAGGAAAACCAACAATCCCAATGCTTGTCATGCTGATAGACTGGTGTGGCATCCGTATCTTATATATCACTTTAATGATGGCGTGGAGACATGAGATAGCATTGCTATTTTGGGCATACCCTTTAACATGGGGCATTTCATCCATATTCTACCTCTTCTACTTAATCTTCTCCGATTGGGTACACGGATTTGACAAAATCGAAGAAAAGAGACTGAAGCAACTAGGAAAAGAAAAAAGCTTAGGGGAGTAACCTAAGCTGTTTTTTTATCTTAGAACCAACCAGTGATTTTTGCGTAAACCTTATAACAGAATACGATGATTGGCGATCTGAGTGGCCTAATGATATCCATCGGGAACCACACAGGAGTTCTGTGTCTGATGTACTTGTAGAGTTTTGGATCTCTCTTCTTCCAGTCAGATAAGATTTCCTTCATTCCATCCCACTTCTCTTTCTTATTACCGATTAATGCGAAGAAGATAGAGAGCAATGTCTTCGATGATAAGTCATGAAGGACGTATCTAGCGTGCTTCTTTCCTAGCGCTTGGATCTGATCCCATGTATAGAGTTCAGTCATAGCACGGAACACTCTCATCTGATGGGCATAGTTTTTGTCCATAGACTTGATATTAACAGACTGATCTGGTCTACCGACTAAATAGTGGTAGAAAGGAAGAGGTGTGTAATAGAAGGTCTCAACATAAGGTAATGGAGCGTATACATAGATGTTGTCGACATAGAATGTGTGCTCTGGGAACACAACTCCAGACTTCTTGATGACATCGAGTTTCAAAATCATCGAATGCATCATTAAATACTGGTACAACTTCATTCTAGGGACTCTATCCCATGTAAAGATTTCGTTGTGCGGGTAAATGCGCTTATATGACTCGACGAACGTTTCGTTATCGCACACTCTATCAAAGATGTAATCGAGGAGGTACAAATCAGGATCGGTTCCTTTTTCGTGCATGTCCTTGATGAGTTGTATTACTTTTGGATAATTCTCTTCGTCCACCCAGTCATCAGCGTCAACGCACTTGAAGTATAAACCTGTTGCGTTTGCAATGCCCGCGTTTAAACCTCCGCCGTGACCTTTATTTGGCTGATCAACAACACGGACGCAGTTTGGAAATTTCTCTTCGTATTCTCTAGCGATTGCAAGAGTTCCGTCTTTACTTCCGTCATTGACAACGATGATTTCTACATCATCGCCACCCTTTACGAGCGAGTCGAGATTTTTCCTTAAGAACTGCTCTGCGTTATATGACGGAACAACAAATGATAAATATTTCATAGCCGAGTATTATATGTCTATTTGTTTAGAATGAAACAATTTTGTTATTTCTTTTTCTCGACTTTCTTGTAGTGGTTGTCCTTTGGATACTTAGGTGATTCAGGGTCTCCTTTAAGGAATGCTCCAAGTCCTTTCCAGAAGTGTCCATTGAAGATAGACATGAGTGCGTCAGCCTGAATCAT
>JAKSVF010000057.1 GCA_024408235.1 Bacilli bacterium | reverse complement strand
CAATTTAGCCTGTTTTTTTGTTTGTTTTGCCACATTTATTACAAGAAAAAAGCCCGCAAGTATACTTATTGCACAATTTAAAACGTCTATGAAAAAGAAGATTATCACCAAGCAGCTCGCGTGCGTTGCCTTGGCCTCTATCACTTCTCTCTGTGCGACAGGATGCGCATCAAATTCCTCTGAATACGACACCGATAAAATTGTCGCAAATGAAACGGAATTGACCGGGAAGACGATATATTGGCTCGGCTCCTCAGTTACATATGGGTACAGATCCCAAGGCATTTCCATGGCAGATTACGTTGCCGCCAATTCAAATGCCGTTTGCAAAAAAGAAGCTGTTACAGGCACAACATTGATGGACGTTCCTAACAACAAAGGCGACTCATACGTCAAGAGATTGAGAGAGTCTGAAACGTTCGACAAAAACGAGAAGGTGGATGCATTCGTTTGTCAAATATCCACTAACGATTGTCGAAAGGACAAACTCGATAAATTGGGAAGCCTAACAGAAGAGACGTCATTCGATTTAAGCGTCTTCGACATCAAGACAACGTTAGGAGCGTTGGAGTACATCATCGGATACGTTCAGGAAACATGGTCATGCCCAATCTTCCTCTATAGCGGAGCCCGCTTTGAGAATGAAGGTTACAAAGCCTGCTCAAATCCATCACCAGACGCATATTCGAAGCTGATTGATGAGTCACAGAAAATCGCTGATAAATGGAACGCCAGAGAAGATTGCAGCGTATCGGTAATCGATTTGTTCAATGACGAAGAATTCAACAGCATTTCAAAAGAGGATTACAAGAAATACATGTGTGATCCGATACACCCATTCAAGGCTGGCTATCAGCTTTGGTGGACTCCAGAGTTCGAGGAAGCGCTCATCTCTGGAATAAAAAAATAAAAAAGGTTTAAAGACGACGATTCGTCTTAAATAATTTTCAGGAGGGAAAAAATGAAAATCACAAGAAAGACAAAAAATGTCGTACGTGGCGTTTCAGCTATATTCGCCGGTATTCTTGCGCTTTCAGTTGGAACCAATTCTGTCGTTAACTCATATCGTTCATGGGTTGATGGCATCCTTGGAACAACAAGTACTGAGATTGTTACAGGTGAGGTTGATGCTTCAAAAGACTTGTACAACTTCAGAGTCAAAAGCAAGGAGCAGACAGGCTTTGATCTCACGACAACAAAAGGCATGTATGATTACCAGAAGGATTCTGCAATCAAAATTGCCGAAGAAGGATTAACACTTTTAAAGAATGAGGGTAAATCACTTCCATTAACAACCAAGTCAGTAGCATTGCTTGGTAGAGCAGCCTACATTCCATTCATCGGTGGAACCATGGGTTCAAAACCAGTTGAATCAGAGCAAATCAACTTAAAGAAAGCTCTCACTGACAACGGATTCACAATCGATGCTGACATCGCTGCAAAATATGAGGCGGTCACCGATAAGTTCGAAGACTTAAAGTCAGGTAAATTGACTCTTAACGACAAGAGCCCAGATGAAGTTGGACTCGTCGATACAGCAACCAAAGGCGAAAACGCCATCATCGTCATCGGTAGAAGAGGCGGCGAAAACGGCTATTATCAGATTGGCGAAGAAGGAAAAGCTGTCGAAGGACAGTGGGATGCAGATCACGATGTTTTAGGCTTATCTATAAGAGAAATGGCAACCATCAAATATGCTAAGGCAAATTTCAAAAACGTTGTTGTTCTCGTTAACTCAGACTCCGCTCTCGATTTACCAGAATTATTTGAAAAAGGCGGCGAATACGAAGCTAACTCAGTCCTTTGGGTTGGACTTCCAGGAACATATGGCTTCCAGGCCGTCGCAAACGTTCTTGAAGGCAAAGTCGCTCCTTCAGGACATTTAGTCGATACATTCGCTGCAAAGGCTAGCGTCTCAGCAGCTAACCAGAACTATGACATCTTCACATGGGCAAACCTCGATAGTTCAGATCCAAACCTCAAGAACACAAAGGGCTCATGGTATATGCCAGAAGCAGAAGGCATCTATATCGGATATAGATACTACGAAACACGTTACAATGACTGTGTCATGGGCAACGGAAAAGCTTCAGTTGCTCACACCGGCGCTAAGACGGTAACTGCAGAAGTCGAGGTCAAGAACACAGGCGATACAGCAGGCAAACACTCAGTCCAGCTCTACGTCAGCACCCCATGGAAGACAGGAAACGTTGAGAAATCAGCAATCCAGTTGGTCGGATATGAAAAGACAGGCGTGATTGCACCAGGAAAGACAGCAACAGTCACAATCACAGGCGATTATCAGTATTTCGCTTCATACGACAAGAATTATGCTCACCACAACGTCAAGGGTGCTTACATCCTCGATGACGGAGACTATTACTTCTCAATTGGTAACGGCGCTCACGATGCATTGAACAACGTTCTCGCATCAAAAGGAAAAACTGTCAGCGATGGCATGGATTACAACGGCGACGACAAGAAGGCCAAAAAGATCCACATCAACTCAACAGAAATCCTTTACTCAAAGAGCGGCGAGGTCATTGAGAACCAGCTCCAGGATATGGAATTATCCGCATTCAATGACAGCTCAATCGTCGAATTATCACGTAGTGATTGGGATAAGACATGGCCAAAGACATATTCAGGACTCAGCTACACTGAGGCAATGAAGCCAGGACTTGAGGCTAAAGTCTATGAAGTTCACAAGACAGACAACAACGGAAAGACAGTTGTTTGGGGCAGAGATACAAAATACACCTTCTCAGGCATGAAGCCAGAAAAGGGCGAATGGATTGAATATGACGATCCACGTCTCACATCACTTGTTGAACAGGTCAAACTTGAAGAAGCAATCCAGTGCGTCACACAGGGTGGCGGTCAGGACTGGGATGCTATCCCATCTATCGAATCTCCAGCAATGAAGACAACAGACGGACCTGTTGGATACGATGCTCAGAGAGGTACATTCGCAACAGACTGGAACCCAGCAAACACTGAGTACGATTGTCCAGATGATGACCCATACGCAAACATCGAAATGCGTCCACTCCCAACAATGCCAGTCATCGGTGCTACATGGAGCCACGAAATGCTTGAAAAATCAGGCGAAGTTCTCTCAATGCTTGCGCTTTGGTCAGGCGTTGCTGAAGTTTGGGGCCCAGGCGTCAACATCCACAGAACTCCATATAACTCACGTAACCACGAATACTATTCAGAAGACCCAGTCCAGCTTGCAAACTGCGGCAACGACTTCGCTAAAGAAGCTCAGGCTAACGGCTTAGTCACCTGCTTAAAGCACTATGCATTCAACGACACAGAAATGAACAGATCAGGCGTTGCTCCATTCATGAGCGAGCAGAGAGCTAGAGAATGTGACTTAAGAGCATTCCAGATGGCCATCGAAGATGAACACGCTCTCGCTGTCATGACAGCATTCAACAGAGCAGGCGCAACCTTCTCATCAGCTCACCACGGCTTGATGACAGGAATTCTCCGTGAAGAGTGGAATTTCAAAGGATATGCCGTAACAGACATGGTCAACCCAGCATATTACATGAACGCTCGTGACTCTATCATCAACGGTACAGACTCAATGTTGACTTCATCTTCAACAAAGAACATCGAAAACGGTGTTAACGGTTGGGGCGAATTCACAGTCGAAGGACTTAAGGAAGATATGGATTTGCAGCAGCACATCCAGGACGCCGTCCACCACGC
This sequence comes from Bacilli bacterium, assembly GCA_024408235.1. Taxonomy (GTDB): domain Bacteria; phylum Bacillota_I; class Bacilli_A; order RFN20; family CAG-826; genus UBA4951. The sequence continues at coordinate 2,260 of JAKSVF010000057.1, read as the reverse complement.
ACTCTATGTATTCTTGAACTCAAACGTCACAAACGGTTACTCACAGAATACACACGTCATCTACGTCAAGACATACTACGACAAGATCTTAGAAGGAATGATTATCGGAGCATCCGCTATCACCGGTATCAGCGTCTTAGCTTATGCCTATCTCGCAATCAAGACAGGAAAGGATGAATAAGATGAAAAAGAATATCTCAGCACTCACAATTGGCTCAGCAATCGCTGCAGTTGTCGCTCTTGTATCATTAATCCTCTTCACAGTTGCATACAACGGATGTTATGGATACTTCGCAATGCAGGATCCAACCCTTCCACAGGTTACCGCATTCGCGATTATCACAATCGTCGTTGCAGCGCTCGCAATCGTTCTCCCAATGATCAAGGTTGAAGGAAAGGTCTCTAAGATCCTTGAGTATGTAGTCGATGCACTCGTTATCGCAGCGGCGGTACTCTTAATCTTAGTCGCAGTATTCGAAGCGAAGGCTTCAATCTACGAAATGGCACTCACATGGGGTTCAGAACTTCACGTCAATGAACCTTATATGTATCCAGTTTGTGGTCAGGCACTCGCTTCAATCATCCTCGCAGTCATTGGATTCCTCGCTATCTCAGTCACAAGCTTCTTCTCTAAGAAAAGCGAAAACTAATTAATTCAGAAATAACATTCCCCCATAACGCAAGTTACTGGGGGTTTTGTTATAATAGAAAGGTAAATGCCATGAATCGTAGAAAGAAAATCATATTGTCTCTTAGCATAATCGGCGGCGTTCTCGTTTCTTTTTCCGCTATAGCGTTATTTAACCTAAACACAACAAACCTAATTATTCAAAATGCATTTTCGCCAACACATGGCTTTTCAAAAGACAAGTTTGATGGCGAGACGTTCTTGGGTGTCCAATACTCAACCAATTCAAAAAACAACACGCTGGACCTATATATACCAAAAGACGTTGAGGACCCGAAATTGATGGTGCTCATCCATGGAGGAGGCTTTGCGTATAACGATTCTCAATCAAGACAAGCCCGATTCATGTATGAATATTTTAGAAATCACGGCTATGCGGTCAGTTCCTTAAACTATCGTTTATCTGGCGAGGCTTTGTTTCCGGCGTCTTTAAGCGACGTTAAGTCTGCACTTAGGTTCTTGAGCGTCAACGGAGAAAAATACGGTTATAATGCCGAAAACATATCTTTATGGGGCGAATCCGCCGGTGGATATCTAGCAGCCATGGCAACATTAACGCCGAACGATGAATATAGAGATGTGATGTTCGTCGGAGAGGAGTTATATACAACCCCTGTCAATTACCACATATCAAATTTGCTAGATTATTACGGATTATCAGATATAGAAAGCGTGGCCAATGATTTTAAGGAACTTAAGGTTCCTGATTGGCTCCTTTCAATTGTCGGCTCAAAAGGAAGGCTGGAGGATGAAGATTCGGATCTTGCAAAATACTTCAATTACCCTCTACAAAACAAAAACGAAGGGGAACCACTTATGCTATCCCCTATCAATAGAATAGACACAGGAACGCCTAAAGACTTAAGGGTTTTTATAACTCACGGAAGCGTTGATATCACGGTACCTTGCCTCCAAAGCAAATCTTTGGCGGATAAGTTTTCATCTTTCATCGGCGAAGATAACGTCGAATTTGTCCTAGAAAAGAATTTCAAGCACGCAGACGATAGATTCTACACTGCAAAAAACCTTGAAAAAGTCGCAAATTGGCTATCTTTGAATTACAAATAAGGTCAATTTGTGGGAGTTTTATAGGAATTTGACGATTTTTCCTTCAATTCCTTACGTCCGGACACCCCTAATTTTGAATATATTGAACTCAAAGAATATTTTTACGTAAGAAGAAATATTACTGAGCAATACACATTTGATCGCAAGAAGTCAATGTTTGAAAAACCAGATATCAGTTTATTTGAATTTGTTGATTCAATAGAAAAATAAAGAGAAAAATGACCGACAATATTTGCCCGGTATAGTTATTGTTGTGTTGTATATCTATACAATAGCCGTAAGTTGCAGAGTGATTGGCGTGCAGGTTCTATAGGTCTTACAGGCTTGATTCTTGGCTTATAAGGGTTATCTGGGTATGAAAAAAGATCATGCCTGATGTTTGACATGATCTTATTCTATAGTCTGTTTCTTACTATACGTCTGAGTAATCTTCTGTATGCGATAGATGCTTATCTAACTGCGTTCTGAGAGAGATTTATTTTGTTCTGTTCAGGTAAATTAGAT
>JAKSVF010000056.1 GCA_024408235.1 Bacilli bacterium | reverse complement strand
TGCCCGCCTCACTTCCGGAAACACTAGGCGCGCCTTATGGGGACGTGCCTTTTTATATTAATAACGTTAAAGATATTTGATATTAAAATATTTGTCTCGGTATAATTTTGCCATGCAAGAATTAATTGAAATCGGCAAAGAAATAAGACAAAAAAGGTTGAGCCTCAATATGACTATGGAAGTAGTGGCAAAGAAATCCGGCATTACTAGAGCAACCCTTTGGTCCATAGAGAAAGGCACCTCTAACTGTTCAATTCAGTCATTGCTAAGAGTGTTAGAAGCTCTAGGTTTAACTATAAACATCAGCAATGGTGGTTATTCCAATAGAATGAGAGCCTCTCGCATCAATTCCTCTCTAGATAAGAAAATTAATAAGTTCATCATAGAATGCATTGAGAATTATGCATCATATGCCTCCATATCCAGCGGAGAGGCTTATAAAGAGATGAAAGAAAAGGGCGTTTTGGAACAGTTGAAAAATGGTTATGAAGATCTACATGGTTTTTCTTTCGCATATCTGAATGATTACATTTCTTCTTTGATGAAGAACACCTAATGTTTGAATAAGATGGGTCAAATGATGGAACACATGATTGTTAAAGCGATACTCATATCGGATGTAGTAGAGCTTATCGCATCTAATTACAAAATCGCCATAGAAGAGGCTAGAGATAGATTATATTCATCTCCTGTAATCGATTGGATTGATGATGACGATACCGGGTTATATGGCGACTCTGCATATTATATTTTCTCTCTATACGAGCAATATCTCACTAAGCTTCAAAAAATCGGATAATTTTTTACATAATATTTATAACAACGTTACTAGTTATATTTATATAAAGACTAATATTATGTAACCGGTGAGGGCATGTTGACATCGTTATTGCAACCGCTAAAATGAGTTCGTCTAGAGGAAACTGACTAGGTAGTGCATTTGTCTTTCGATGGACGGTGTTGGGGGTAAAAAGTAATCCTTTAGATTTCGCCCCTTTTGCATTAGAATAGTCATGCGGTGAAAACCGTATAATCTCGGATGGCCGCTGCCGTATAGTGCGGAGTTCTAAAATCTCGGATGGCCGCTGCCGTATAGTGCGGAGTTCTAAAATCTCGGATGGCCGCTGCCGTATAGTGCGGAGTTCTAACATTTAGGGGCAAGCGAATAGTCGTTTGCCCTTTTCTTTTTTCAAGGAGCATTTATGTCAATTCAGTTTTATTCGGTGTCAGACTCTTATGTAGAATATTTGTCGAGTTTTGATAGTCATGTTTTATCTAACCATAAAGCCGATCGCAGGTATAAAAGACCTTATGTAGGTTTTGTATTCAAAATCAAGCAAATGGATTACTTCATTCCCTTATCGTCCCCAGGCGATAATGACTTTTCCAACGGCTTATTAAAGCCTTCCACGGTAACGATAATGAGAATGGTGAATCGTAAAGGTGACTTTATCGGAAAGATATTAATTAATAATATGATTCCTGTTCCAAAAAGTGAGTTGGAGAGAATATATCTCCGCGATTGCGATGATAAATACCAAAATCTTCTGATGGATGAGAAGAATTGGATTGAAGGCAACATTCGCGCAATCAAAAAGAACGCTTCAATTGTTTATAATTCAAAAGTTCGCGAGAATGACAGCTTTTATTGGCGCGGTGGAGATAGACCCGGTTTTCTAAAATCCACTGTGGACTTCAAAAAGTTAGAGGAGGCCCAAGACTCTTTTGTAAAATGTAACCACTTACCAATATAAAAACCCCATTCAATAGAGTTAACCTATACTGCGGTAATAAATCCACAGCGGAGGAACGCACATGAAACCAATAAAAGAAGGTAAAGTAAGAGAAATTTACGATAACGGAGATAGCCTCATTATGGTCGCAACAGACCGCATCAGCTGCTTCGACGTCATTCTTCACAACACAGTCACAAACAAAGGTAAAGTCTTAACACAGATCTCAAAGTTCTGGTTTGACTATACATCTGACATCTGCAAAAACCACATGATTTCATGTGATGTTAAGGATATGCCAAAAGATTTCCAGAACGAGAACTATGCAGGCAGATCAATGATGTGCAAAAAGCTCAATATGCTTCCAATCGAATGCATTGTCAGAGGCTACATCACAGGCTCAGGCTGGAAGAGCTACAAGCAGTGCGGTGTCGTCTGCGGCATCAAACTCCCAGAAGGCTTAATCGAATCAGACAAACTCCCAGAACCAATCTATACCCCATCCACCAAAGCGGAGATTGGAGAACACGACGAGAACATCTCATTTGAGAAATCAGTCGAAGTCCTCGAAAAAGAATATCCAGGCAAAGGATTGGAATACGCGACAAAGATTAAGGACTACACAATCGCTTTATATAAGAAATGCGCTGATTATGCATTTACAAGAGGTATCATCATCGCTGATACTAAGTTCGAATTTGGCTTAGATGAAAATGGTGATGTTGTCATCGCTGATGAAATGCTCACACCAGACTCATCACGCTTCTGGCCTGCATCAACCTACAAGCCAGGACAGTGCCAGCCATCATTCGATAAGCAATTCGCTAGAGATTGGCTTACAAACAACGACGTCAACAAGACATGGACACTTCCAGAGGACATCGTTGAAAAGACAATCGCTAACTACCTTGAAGGTTATAAACTCTTAACAGGCAAGGAATTGGAGAAATAGAATTTAGCCATCACGTGAGGGTGGCTTTTTGATTGCAAAAGAAAAGATGCTATAGCATCCTCCCTTTCTTATCTTTTAAATTCATTCTTTATTCGACTTATCTCCGAACCCGGTGTCTTAGCTGTTTGTCAAACTGGAGATAATAATCCAAGCGGTGTCTATGCATTGTTTGAAAGACAGACCCTCGGTGAAACTATACCTTTTTGAAAATCTATCCCATTCAGCATTCATTTGCTCATCCTTTTCTAACGTCGTCAGTATTGTTTCGTACTCTAATAAGAGCTTAGATGTACCTCTTCTTTGAAATGTGTTGCGTAACGCTTTCTTCAGATGTTCGGGGTTAAATTGATGGCATTTATATAGAACATAGATATCATAGAAATCTCTTAATCTGGTATTAGCGAGGCCTCTAGATAAGATGGTCTCAGTTTTCTCCGCTAAGATAGTTTCTGTGGGATAGGCATATATTTCTATCTTTTTTCCCGTGATGATCGTTGTGTATGGCCTTAGAATTGGGCCAGGGGTTATTGCGTCTCCGGTTGTAATGTCAACCTTTATATCAGTCTTGAGTCTATCAAATTTGCCTAGTAGATGAACTCTATATCCGGCGTATTTATCTTCATCTCGAATTTCTTCGATTCTTAATAATTGGAATCCCACTTCAGAATCTGCACAAGTGTTACAAATCTCTTTAATCATGGATTCGATGGTGGTGGAGTTCACTGGGTACATGAGTACCGACCCATCCATATCCATAGTTGTTCTATTCGATATGTCGACTATCGATGCGACGAGCATCCCTCCTTTTAATATGAAATTTTCTTTGAAAGGAGATTTCGATATTTTCTCTAAAAAGTGTTCAAGCATGTAGATTTGCAATACGCTCTGAGCACTAAGTCTTTTTTGTTTGGCGTAGTTGTTAACTAACGCCTTAAGTTGCATTGAACTTTTTATAATAGTACCTCCATGTAATATCTGACACGTTCCTCAACGTGGAAGACCTTTGCGAACTTAATTAATTCGTTAAGGTTTTTATCACTGGATTTTGAATACGCTTTAAATGCATCTGCAATGACTCTTATATCCATTTGATATTTTGGATTTAAGATTTCACACAATGTTCTTTCCTTGTTGTAGCAACGGATTTTGCGTCCGCATTTGCTTTCGATTTCATCTATTCCTAAAGGGTATTTATCTAAATTAGATACATGACATTCAACCCCCTCCTTTCTAAGATGCATGTAGTTATACCCTTGCGGAAAAGTCATGGATATTCTCTCTGGAATTACATCGGTTAGTCCGTAAAGATGGAGAGATGAAAGAAGAGAGAAGATCCCCTTTGGGCATCTGTTTTGGAGAGAAAAGTACTCATCATCCATTGAATTCGGTGAAACATACACCCCGACACTAACCCTAACCAAAAGGCCTTTCTTAACAGCGTTATAAAGAACCTGGCGATGAATGCCGGTTTTGGTTATTTCCTTTGTCGTGATGATTCCGTCGTTAAGATTCATAATTCCCTTGATCTTGCCCCAATTGTTCATAACTGCCTCTCTATGACTTAATCGCATACAAATAATATACTACAATGCGAAAAAGTCATAAACCTATTTACCATCCGTAAAATAGGATTCCTTACAAGAAAAGGGGGCATAAAATAAATTACACCCCCTCATAATTTGAACTTGACCTTTTATTAGTCGCGTGCCGAGAAGTGACAAACATTTGGAGCATCTTTGCTCGGCTAGACTATATGGTTGATTTGTTTTTGTGTCAACTCGTATTTTTTGCCCTGTGAACATTACATAATATTAGTATCTTCTAATACTTTTATATTTATATAAGAGTTTAATATTATGTAACTCATCACCAACATTTTTCTTAATGTTGAAAGCCCTATTAGATAGCAAACACTATCCAACGGCATTATAATGAATTATCAATTCAGCAGGAGTCATATATCTATGTTAGAGAAGTATATTGAAGCAGCTTTGCATAAAACAGATTGCGATGTCGTTTTAAAAAACGCCAACATCGTAAACGTCTTTTCAGGAACCATTACAAAAGGTGACGTCGCTATTAAAGACGACAGAATCGTTGGAGTAGGCGAAAACTATAAGGGAACGACTGAATACGACTGCACGGGCAAATACGTAATGCCTGGTCTTATCGATGGCCATGTTCATATTGAATCTAGCATGCTTACACCAGAAGGCTTTGCGTCATTAATCGTCCCTCATGGAACAACCACAATCGTTGCAGATCCACACGAAATCGTAAACGTAGCGGGCTTTGATGGCCTTCATTATATGATTGAAGCAGGAAAGAGAGTGCCACTTGATATCAAGATGCAGTTACCATCCTGCGTCCCTGCAACCCCATTTGAAACAAGTGGTGCAATCATCAACGGCGAGATGACTGAAAGTGAAATCAAGAATGTGGATGTTAACGGCCTTGGTGAATTCATGAACTTCCCAGGCGTTTTAGGCTGCGACCCTGATGTCATAAAGAAACTTGAAGCCGCCCATAATGTTAACAAAGTAATCGATGGCCACGCTCCAATGATTAATGGAGATACACTCAACGGATACATCTGTGGTGGTATCGTCAATGACCACGAATGCGTCACAGTCGAAGAGATGAAAGAAAAGATTGAGAAGGGCATGTATGTCCATCTTAGAGTCGGTTCATATACAAAATCCTTAGAATTAGCGAAGGCAGTAACACCTGAGAACTCTAGACGAGTCATCATGTGCACAGACGATAGACACGCTGCGGATATTTATTATCATGGCCATTTAGATAACGCTTTAAGAAAAGTCGTAGAAGCAGGCGTAGACCCAATCACCGCGGTAAGAATGGCAACCTTAAACTGCGCTGAATGCTACCACATGAGATGGAGAGGTGGTATTGCACCTTTCTACTATGCTGATTTAGTCGTTGTGGACGACTTAACCAATTTCAACGCGGAATTAGTCTTTAAAGATGGCAAACTCGCTGCAAAAGGCGGAAAAGCCGCATTTGACGTATCAGATAAATACTTACCGGAGACGATTCTCAACTCCGTTCACGTTAGAGAAGTTACCGCAGATGATTTCAAGATCACCTTAAAAGGCACAAAGGCCAATGTCATGACAACCGAATCGACAGGAGTTATGACTGGACTAGAAGTCATGGACATTAAATCTAAAGACGGTGATGTTGATATCAAGGGCACGAATGTCGCCAAGTTAATTGTGGTGGAAAGACACCATATGACAGGCAACATCGGAAAAGGATTAATCAAAGATTATGGCTTTAAAGGCGGTGCAATCGGATTATCGGTTGGACACGACTCTCACAACATCACATTGATCGGTGATGACAATGAGTGTTTAGCAAAAGCCACAAACGCATTAAGAGAACACGGCGGTGGTATGGTTCTCGTCTCTAAAGAAGAGAATAAGACATACATCGTCCCATTAGATATTGCTGGCCTTATGTCTTCAACCGATCCATTAACATTAGTTGAAGAATCACAGAAACTAATCGATAAAGCTTATGAGATGGGAGTGGAGAAGACAAAAGAACCATTCTTCTCGATGGAATTCTTATCTCTTGCCGTCATCCCACACATAAGACTTGTTGATAAAGGATTGGTTGATGTCATCAAGTGGTCATTTATCCCGTTAGACGCTGAATAAAACGAAAAAGCCACAATAGGCAGTGCTGTAAGCGAGGGTAAAGTAAAAACCTCATTTATGAGCTAAAATAAGTCAAGGATAAGGTATTTTAATATAAAAGATTATCGAATACTGCTTGTACAATTCC
>JAKSVF010000055.1 GCA_024408235.1 Bacilli bacterium | reverse complement strand
TTAACAAACATCTTTCTATGACTTATGCAAAAGTACTTGAAGTTAAGTTTTTCCAAGGTTGAAATTGTGTTATCCATTATTTGTCTATTAAAGCCTTTTTCGCTAGGATATAAAGCATCGCCAACGAACAAATAATCGTGGTACAACAGGGCTATACAACCTTTGCAATGCGAAGATGGAAGAGGTATTAAGGCTATATCATCAAGCCTGATTATTTCATTAACAATATCCCCTGTTTTGATATGCTTAATGGTCTCTTTTGAAGCATAGATTTTATCTGGTTCAAAACGTGTCAAATTCTTCACATGGTCTTCATGAAAATGCGAGAGAATGACAATGCGTTTCCCGCCTGCATTTACAAGTGCGTTGTATGCCTCATCAGACGCGCCTACATCATAGATGTAAATTATGTCATTTTCTTTAATGAAAACGACATCCGCCGATAATGGGTTCTCACTTGCTTTGATAACTTCTATATTCTCGTCAATTAACATGCGCATATTGTATCAAATGCGCTTACGTGTACGCAAATAATGATTGCGAGCGCATATTTACTCACGTAGAATAGAGCCAGTTTAAAAGCAAAACTAGAGCAATCTAGTGACGCAAAGCTACAGGGTCTAGAAATAGATAGCCAGTTACCGAGTGCAAGTCTGGTGATTGGGAATACAACACCAGCGGCATTCAAATAGTGTGCCGCTTTTATTTAGCGGCGGAGGTAAGTATATGAGCTCAATTAAAACGAAGCGCAGCATCCATGAGGAGATTAAGATCATCAAGATTGTATTGATTTCAACAATGGTGGCATCAATCGCTCTTGTCACAGGATTAGTTTTAGCATCATCTTTCGCTGACATTCAGGCGCTTAACATCGCTCTTGGAGTTCTCTCAGTTGCTTGTGCGGCAGCTACATTAATCTCTGGAGTTATTTTCATTAAGAAGATCAGAGTCAAGATGATTGATCCATTAATTGAAGTTACTTCAGACAACATGGAGAAAATCACGAGGAACAACTATGTTCTTGACGAATACAAAGACACTGAATTTGCCGAATTCGATCAATTGAATGACACTGTCGCTAGAGTTAATGAAAGATACAATACCTTAGTTGTTTCTTCATCAATTGATGATTTAAACACACTTGGTCTTGAGAAAGATTCTGCTTTTGGCGATAGAACAATCACATCAGAGGCGTTCTTCAACAACATCGCCTCATTCATCAACATCTCCAAGGTTTTCAGAAATGCTTTCGTCTCATTTGTTTACAATACAAAAGAAAACGACTTAACTAACCAGGACATGTCAAGACTCGTCGATACAGTTAAAGAAGTCTTTGAAGACAATAATCCTGTTATCTGCGTCGACTCAGCTACATCGCTTATTGCTTTCATCCCAAATATTGACTCAGTTTCTATCCTCAAAGAGAAACTCGCATTCGTTCAGAGGAAGTCAACAGTCGCTAAGTTTGACGATAAAGCAACTCAGATTGTCACTCTAAAAGCATCTGCAGCTATCTACCCATATTCTTCATTAGATTCTGTCATCAAGGATTTGCGTTATGCTGAACGTAGAGGTGAAGATATCAACATTTATCTTCCTGAGAGAAGAGAGGATACAGACTCAGTCTCTACCGATGCAAAGAGAATCAACACTTCAGCAGAAATCATTGAAAGACTTAATACAGCCTTAGCTAAGAAAGGTAATGTTGAAGCATACAGAAAAGAAATCTTGGAATGTGCATCAGGCATTTCTGATTTCTTAGGGTTCGAAGGAATGTCAGTTCTCGTCTATAACGATGTCATCGATTCTGCAGAACAGATCTTTGCTCACACAACAGACAAAGAAAGATCATTTGTTATCGCTGGTGAAGTCAAAGAGCTTTTAACTAACTTATCAAAATGCTGCGATAAGGACGGTTCATTCACATTCTTTGACAGAAAGAACGTTACAACTTCAATTGGCTCTTTCATGGATGTTTATAACATCAAATCAGGCCATTTAAGCCTCATCTACAACAACGGTGCTATTTATGGCGCTCTCTTCTTCGTCAACTTCACAAAGAAACTTGTTCTTGATGCAGCAACTAGAGAATCACTCGTTGTCTTCTCGAACATCTTCTCATCTTCATTGAAAGAACTTTATAACAGAACTGCTATCGAAGGTGCTAACGCAAGACTTGACTCATTGCTTCTCTACACAAATTATCAGATGTATACAGTCAACAAGAAAGACTACTCATTAGTAGCTACATCTCGTTCAATTGCAGACGCAAGAGAAGGAATGGAGAACGTTAAGTGCTACAAGGCAATTTACGGCTTGGAGCAGCCTTGTGAAGACTGCCCAATCTTAACAGGTAAGAAGAAGAGGGTCTTATTTGATGGTAAGAACTACTCATACCACACCGTTCTTTCAAACAAAGAGAACAGATCAAATGCTACATTCTTCCTTGAGCCTATCGATAGAAGAAACATCGCTAGAGAAAGATATGACGGCGAATCAAAACTCGCTTCATCCTACACATTTGCGTTACGTATTTCAGACAAATGGAACTACAACCTCAAGGGAGAACTTGTTTTAATCAACATCTCTAATCTCCACGAGATCATCTCAACATTAGGCGAACATGAATATCATCAGTATTTAAGAACCGTTGCTGACGCTTTATCATCGCTTAAGATTTCAACAGACGAAATATTCCAGTACAACTCATCAACCGTCGCTATTATTTTGAATGAATGCAAACGTGACGACCTCTTCAAAATCATTGAGAAGATTGAAGATACATTTGAGACAAAGATCGGTAACTCATACAAGGATTTAGCAATCAAGAAGTCTTATCGTGTATTCCCATTCCCACTAACTTACGCAACAAGCTTTGACTTCATCCGCTCCATTGAAGGTTACTTCAACTCCAACAACACTGAAGGTGACAATAACCTCTATATCGTTGGTGAGGGTATCTCAAGACCTGCAAGCCGCAAAGCTTACATTCTTTCGCTTCTCAACAAAGCGTTTGCAGATAAGAACTTTGACTTACGCATTCAGCCAATCATCTCCAAAGAGACTAATGTCATCGTTGGTGGTGAGGCTCTCTTGAGATTAAAGGATGAATTAACAAATACATTCTTCGATGCAGGCGAGTTCATCCCAATCGCATTCGAGAACAACTCTATGAACAAGTTTACAAACATATTCATTGAGCAGATTGGTCGTTTATACAAGACATACGGCGCAACATTATTCAGAACTGGATTCCTCGATAGAATCAACCTTAACGTTGACTCATCATACTTCCATGATCCAGAGTTCCTAAATGACATGGATAGAGCGTTTATTGAATATAACTTCCAGAAGGGCTTTATCGCATTCGAATTCAACGAAAGCGATATTGCTGCTAACCAGGACATCATCAAGAAACATGTTAAGAAGCTCCAGAAACTCAACATCGCTATGATTGTTGACCAGTACACTGGTAGAGATATGTCCATTGAAGCATTGCAGAGACTTGGCTTCTCAGAAATTAAGATTGCACGTTCTCTTGTTATGGAAATGGATACCAACCCTAACAGACTTAACGAAATCAGATCACTCTTCCAGCTTGCAAGAACATTCAACTTCAAGACAACTCTTGTTGGTGTTGAAAGAAGAGAACAGGTTAACCTTGTTGCAGAGGATGAGGGTGTCAACAACTTTGAAGGTTGGTACTTCTTCAAGCCTCTTGAGATTGATGAGTTCTTATCACTCCTCCGTAACTCAACTTCAAAACAGATTATCAAAAAATAACAAACCAAAATTCTTAACCTCCTTCTTGAAAGGGGGTTTATCTACTTTTAGCGAGGTTCATTATGGCAAAAGAAGGCGATTCCATTCTTAGACTAGAAATAGACATCAGAAGCAAGACCGTCATCAGGTCTAGTGTACGTGGCGATACGACCATGCCTTTTAAGTCGTTCTTTCTCCGTTACATGTCTTCCGACCCTTACACTTCATTGGATGAGGTTTTCACTTACGAAGTTATCGACTCATATATCTCCGCTAGGGAAAACCAGGTCGCTGTCTTCCCATACGATGATAGAAACGGCGCTTTAGTCTTCACATTCATCTGGATGAAAGACAAACCTGATATGCTCTTCATTAATGTCACTGAGCTCAACGCTAAAGTTCTTGGTACATCTTTACATTCAACCGACTCTTTAACCGGTTTGTACGCTAGATCTCATACAGTTTCATTGATTAACTCACATATCAAAAAACACAGCCCATTCAATAAATGCGGCTTCGTCTTAATCGATATCAACGACTTCAAACATATCAACGACACATTTGGCCATAAAGTTGGTGACGAGTGCTTAAAAGCTTTTGCCGCAAAACTTAGAGAGGTTACCTCAAAAGGTTTAATAGGCCGTTATGGCGGTGACGAATTCTTAATCTTCGTCGATGATACGAATGAGCAGGATTTAGTGGAAATAGCCAAGAGCGTTCTTGCGACAAACATCAGTGTTAAAGTCGGACATAAAAATGTTTCCATCACTTGCTGCTGCGGCATCAGCATCATGAACTATTCCGCAGCTGAATTCTCCATTCTTTTACAACAGGCTGATAAATCTCTTAAACTCGCAAAGGGCAACAATAAGAAAGAGGCTTATATGGACTCTAAGCTTGTTGCAAAGATAAATCAGAGCAAAGTTGTTTCAGCCGAACATGAGAGAAAGAAATCTAAAAAGCCTGTACTCTTTAAAGATGAAATCAGAAGAATGAAGGCTAAGTATGGAGTCCTTGGAACTTTCCTAGGTCTTCTCTGTATGGCCGCTGTTGTAATGCTCGTTTATATCATATTCTTTGCGTTTAAAGAACAAGTTCACCAAATGGCTGAGACAAGACCTATATTGCACGGAATTGTTCACTCGCAGGTTTTACTTACTAGCTTATTTGCCTTCCTGTCTATCTATTTCTCAATTCGTCTTACAAATTCCAAGATTAGAGCGGTCAAAAACAAATACATCGATCCATGGACCGGTGGAATAAATGCAGAAAGATTCTTGATTGACGCACCTCGTATCGTCAAGAACTCCAAAGACTACGCTGTCGTTCAATTTAACATAATCGGTTATAAGTCAATTCTTGAATATATCGGCAAAGAGAAGTCTGACTTGCTCATAATCGGTGTATATAACACCATAATGGGCTGTTTGGACCAAAAAACGGAGTTCGTTGCAAGAAATTACGGAGATAGATTCATTGCCGTTCTAAAAGGCGATAATTACGATGAAATCAAAGAGAGACTCGAGGCTATCAAGACACACATTGAAGCGTATGTTTCCTTAACCTATTTCATGACCACAAACGTTGTTATCGGCGTCTACTATCCAGAGAAGGAAATAACTGATTTTGACACTGCTATTTCGCGTTCTGATTTAGCTTTATCTCATGTTGATAGAGAGTTCTTAATGCAGCCAATTATCCAGTACAAAGACGAGATGTTGCTTAAAGAAGTGTCTGAAACTGACTTCTTCAACAAGGCAAAACGCGCCATGTACGATGGCAACTTCTCCGTTGCATATCAGGGCAAGAAGGACCTCATCACCAATAAATGGGTTGGAAGTGAAGCTCTCCTCAGATGGAAAGATCCTGCAAACGGGGAATTTAACGACAGCCAGATTATCCCTCTCTTAGAAAAGAATGGTCTCATAATTGACTTAGACGTGTTTGTCTTCAAAACGCTCGTTGAAGAATTGAGCGAGGCTAAGAGCAGGGGAATCAAATTACTTCCTGTATCATTTAACGTCTCTGCTCGTCATATGGTTAAGTCTGATTGGCTCGATGATTATAAGAAGATTATCAAAGAGTACAATTTCGATCCTTCAATGCTTGAGTTCGAATTTACAGAAGATGCATTCAGAGCTTCTGAGAAGTCTGTTGCAGATGCAATTGAACAAATACACAAAATGGGTGCTAAAGTGGCGTTAGACGACTTCGGAAAAGGCTATAGCTCACTAAGCATCATTAGAACACTAAACTTCGACACGATTAAATTAGATGGAGCCTATTTCATCGGACAAAACGGTCTTGATGAGAAGACGAGAAAACTCATCAGGCATTTAGTGGATATATGCCGTGACTTAGGCAAGTCTGTTGTGTTTGAAAAAGTCGATTCTAAGCAGGCCGCAGATGTACTCAAGATGTGCGGAATAACAACCATCCAGGGATTCCTCTACTCAAAACCACAGCCTAAAGAAGAATGCATACGTATCCTAAAACAGAATAATCAATAAATTGATGACCATCGTCCGATGGTCCTTTTATTTACACTTTACTAGTGAATGTTCATTAATAACAACATTATGTCATTTTTTATTGCTATCTCGCTTATATACGCACATAATGCGTACGAAAAGAGCAAAACTAAAGTAATTTAGTGACGCAAAGCTATTAGGGTCCTTAATGGACAGCCAGTTGCCAGCCATCAATTATGAAGAAGACGCAACTTGGAGCACTAATTACAGTAACCCTCGCAAATATAGCCGGTCTATGTTTGGTTACTTTCGCATGGTTTACTGCCAAGCAAAACGTCGATAATGGTGTTAGCGATTTAGTTGCCATATGCCCGGAAATCATCCAAGAGGTTAACTATTATCAGTATCACAGCATTGAAGGCGTAGTTCAGGATGAAGGCATCTACACTTTTGAAAAGTCAAAATCTGATTCAGAAGAGATGGGTAAATACTCGATTATCGGTTCTGATTTCCAGTTGTTAATTGAGATTGTTTTCACTGATTATGGTTCGACTAGAGGCATTGTTCTATCTGCCATTTCAACAGCGGACATTTATCTAGGAGAAACTATCATAGACGATCAAGGAAACGAAAAGCCAAAACAGCTTCTCGAAAAAGATAATAACAGCCTTAGCTCGGTCGTTTGTTTTTATGGATTCAGCGAGAATGAGATCACTGATGATGGCGATTATTACACCGTAGATATAAGTGGCAAAACCAAAAAGAATTTTGTCAAAGAAGAAAATGACACATCGGTTATTAACAATGACTCTATTAGAATCTCAAGTTTTGAACCATCCAACAGAATCTTTATCGTTCTTGATTACGACATTGAACTAATCGAAGACATCTATTCCCTTAACCTTGGAAACGAGGCCATCAGCGGAGAAATTGATAGTGGAACAGG
>JAKSVF010000054.1 GCA_024408235.1 Bacilli bacterium | reverse complement strand
TTGCCATGTAGTCATGGTCGCTTTCAGGCGTGTCCAAACCATATAGCGATGACCCACATCTAAAGATTGCGAGCACTTTATGCTCGAGAATGTTATCTAACGCATCTGACATATTTAGGCTCCTGTCCATCCGATTGGGATATATAGCAGCCGCTCGACGTGAGTTGACCGCTTATAGTTCTTTCTTTTCCGTTGTAATAGTAATGCACAATTCCGCCCGATCCGGCGATTACGCTCGAATGGAAGATGACCGAGCATCCGCCTACATAAACGCACATGATGGAATCACTGCAGTTCGAGGATTTCATGTTGTTGAAGAAATATGTGGTTCCATAGGAAATTGTGCCCCATCCCTGCCATTGAGAGCCGTATCTGCTGTCGGTTCTGGAATTGACTGATTGTTCGGTACTATAGGCAATCGACTGTGCGTTCTTGATCTCAGGCGTGCTCCAGGAAGTGTCCAATGTCAAAGAAGACGTCGTCTTGCTATATTTAGCAATCGGGAACTCATAGATCGTGCCACCATTCATAAGGTTATCTTGGGTAAGCGTTGGATAGTTTGAGCTATCTTCCTTCTTTTCTAGGGTGAGCTCATTTCTATCTAGGTCAAACTTTAGAATGACGTAGCCATATTTAACGCTATCCAAAGAAATGGAAATTCTCGTCCCTTGTTCTACAAACGCCCTTCTTCCGTACACTTGAACGTATCCGGAAGTAAAAGTGATGTAGTTGTTGCTTGTGGAAGGAGTCAATGCCCCTAGTACATTCGGCATTTTGCCGTTTTGGAAGCAAGCATAAAAATGGTTGATGTCGGCATCAACCTTACTGGTTACTGAAGCCGAATCGAATGTGATCTTAACTACTGCCATGTTATTTTTCCTTTCTCTGAAGTAATTTCAGTTTATCGGTCAAGGTCGCCCTGTACTCTCCGAGCATCAGGGTCGCTTTCTTGAACGTTCCTTTGTACGTGATTTTGGTCACGATTGTTGAATAGGTCTTCCCCGGCGTTATAAATTCAATAAATGTCCCAAGGGATAGGTCTTTGAAACTATCAACTTTGTTGATTCCAAACGCGAAATCAAAAGAAATACTGTGTTCTAACGATGAATCAACGAGAATCGATGTCGCTTTTGTTTTGAGTGACGGATAATCACTATCGGAGAATTTCTCGATCTTAAAAACGACCGGAGTGATTCTCTTATCCATTGTAATGCTGGTTGAAACCTCGCCATCTTTAGATAAGAAATAAGTGATTCCGTTTTTGTATGTCGTGTTATCGCTTTTTGCGGCGAAGATCACCTTATTGGCACTACTCTCGTTGATGTCGGATATCTTCAAGTCGGATATTACAGCTAGATCGCTTTTCATCCTGACTCCCCTTTTAACGGAGCACACCTTAACTTCAACCTTACTGAACACGCCGTTTATGACCTTGAGCTCGTAAGTGAGCCTTATTCCATACGTCTTTGAGAACTCCTGAATCAAATCCAGAATCTTCGCCATTTCGTCGTTTTCGTATACAAGGCTTCCGTTCGCACTGCTTTCAATCACAACATCTAGATACGGTAAGTTCTGCATTGTATCGCCACTTGATTTGAAATGGTTATCAATGAGGTTCTTTACGAAAATCGATATGTTGCCGTTATATGAAAACACAGGAATTTTGACGTCAAACTTGGATAGAAAATCTTTAGATGAAACCTTTATGGTTCCGTTGCTTTCCTCATCAATCGATGTGATTATTCCTAAATAGGAATAGTCATTATCCCTAACTGTGAGGTAATCTCCTATCTTGGCCTTCAGGGTTTTCTTATTGACCTTGAACGAGGATTTTTGCGGAACCAATGAATCAAGGACTATCTCATAATCATCTGTAGCATATGCATAATCGAGGACCGACAAGTCCCTCTCACTAAGAAATATTAGATTCATAAACGCCTCCTAATGAGCCACGTACTCTTCCTTGAACTCTATCGTGCATTTTGAATTCTCCCTGACTCCCGGATCAAAGAAGATCTCACTCTTTCCTGGAGGAAGAAACAAGAAGTTCTCTTTTGAGAAATCCTGAAGAGAATATATATCAGTCTCCACGCCATCGACGTATTTGATTATGTATTGGTCTGTCGGATCGGCGTTCATCACGATTGTCGGGTTTTCCCTTTCGTCCGTGATGAGCCTGAAGGTTGAGATATCTTTTTCCTGCTGCCTGATGATGACTTTAGGATTATAGACGTTGCCTTCAATAGTTATCTTAATAGGGACAGACCTAGAGGACAGATTCTCAACGTCAACTTTCCCATTGAAGGAGATGGCGTAGGTGTAAGGATATGTGTACGGATATATTTTTCCGTCATCAGTTCTTGTGACGTTGATGACCGCGTTTTTGTTAACGAGCCATAAGGATAGGCATTCAAGCTCGACATTGCTTCTGAGGATTCCTGCTTCCAGCTGTGTTTTTGAGCTGGATTTCACGTTGACGTAGCAGTATTTAGTTTCTTTTAGACTATAAAATAGTCTTAGTGTTTTGCTTTTGGTTACGAATTCTCTCCACTTTGTGAAGCCATTGTAGCCTTCATAGAAGACAAGAGTCATCGATATAGTCTTCTGCGGGATGGTTCTTTTTATTTCAACAAACCTCGCATCGAACTCATGGTATTCGATGTTGAATTCGAACCCCAAGTTATCGAGTGACTCTATGTCTGTTTTGTTTCTGCTATAGCCGGTTAGCATGAAGGTGTTTTCTTTCTCATTCACTAGATAGAATTTGCGAATCATTAGTAAGCACCTCCTAAAGCTGCATTGATTGAATCTATGTCAACGTCACCTGTTGTGTTGATCGTGACATTGTTTGTTGTCTTGGAATAATCGGCATTGTTATTAGTTGTTGAGCTATTTTTGACAGAGTTTTCAGATGAAAAACCTCCACCACCGAACATCTTTGAAATAAGGTCCACAATCCAGCCAACCGTATGGTCTAAAATCCATTTAACAGCATCAATAATAGCGTTAAGGATGTCGAGGATAGGTTTTAGGATTTGGAATAATAGTTCAAGAACAGGGAGAATAACGGCTTTTACAACATTGCCTATAAGAACCAATATCGGAGAAAGAGCTTCGATAATCGTGAATATCACAGATAAAATATCCATGATAGGTGTTAAAAACACCTCAATTAACGGAGCCAATATCTCAAATAAAGATGAAATAATCTCGATAATTCCAGAAATGAATTCGATTAGAGGCTCCAAAATGGCGATAATAATCTCCAAAATTGGGGTAAGAATATCGACCAAAATATCGAGCAAGGTGACAATCACTTTAATGACTGAACCTAAAATTTGAACGATAACATTTATGATTTGAATAACTATTGGAAGAAGGCTATCAACAAGCTCGACAACCACTTCTATAATTTGAACCACCAATCCAATTATTAGTTGGACTATCTTTGATATGACATTTAAAAGCTTAGCCACTAGTTGAGTAATTGGCACAAGAACTGAGGTAAGCATTTCTAGAATGGTTGTGATTGGCTCGATCAATCTTTCGAGTAACTTCACAACCTCATCAAGAACAAGCATGACGGCATCTAAAACGCCATCAATTATCTCAACCAACACATCGATGATTTGGTTAATAACCCCCATCAACAAATCTAGTATTGGTTTAAGCTTCTCAATAATTCTTCCAACCAACTCCATGATCTTGCTTATTAGTTGTTGAACTATATCGAATATTCTTTTTAGCAATTCCCTGAATTTTTCGTTTTGCAAAAGCAATATAGCAACAATAGCTATGATTGCTGCCCATGGACCCGCTTTCGCGACTGCACCCAAAATCTTAGTTGCTCCGCCTACCGCAGATATGGCTTCTTTGAGTTTTCCTGCCAGCATTATCGCCTTGGACACAATGGTAAGAATCGGTCCGATTGCAACCAAAACACCAGTTATGGTCCCAATCACAGCCTTCATACCGCTGGACATTTCTTTCCATTTTTGGATGATTTCCTTTAGCTTTGGAATCACTGTATCTTTTAGATAATTAACTATTTTTGTGATAACAGGAGCCAAAGCGGTCGCAAGTTCAGTCTTCAATGAAAGGAATGCCTGCTTCAAGGCATATATCTCATTTCCTAAGGCACCAGTTACTTCTGCATCTTCTTCAGAAACAACGCCTACCTTTTCAGCTTCATCCATCCAGGATTTGAGTTCTTGCTCGCTTGCTGAAAGGACAGGAGAAAGATAAGTACCTAATTTGTCTCCAAAAAATTCATTAGCTAAGGCAGTTCTGGTAGAAGCATCGCCAACTTCAGAGATTGCACTTCTGATTTTCTTGAAAGCTCCTTCTGCATCAAGTCCAGCCAAATCGTCCATAGTTAGTCCGATTTTTGCTAGTTCTTCTGAAACATCCTTCCCGCTAGCTATGTCAGCAAGCAAGTTGTTTACTTTTTGAAAAGCTTTGTCGAGATATTCAGTTTCACTACCGAGTTGCTTAGCTGCATATTCCCACTTTTGCAACGATTCTAAACCGACACCTAATTGCTTAGCTGTGTCAGACATCTCATTTACTGTTTCTGTTGTTTTTAAAGCGAGAGCGGTTAATGCAGTTCCAGCAGCAATTGCAGGAGCTGTTATGTATTTAGTTAAGGAAGAGCCTATCTTTGATAGAGCATTGACATTAATCTTACCTAAAGATGAGATCTTTCCTTCAGTAGTCTTAAGTTCGTTATTAAGTTTAGATACTTCTGCTTCAGTGTATTGAACTGAGCGTTGCATCTTCTTAAATTCTTGTTCAGAAACAGTACCCAATTTCACGCCTTCTTTGGCGAGTTCTAATTGTCGTTTCTGTTCCTCTAATTTTTTCTTAGTTGTTTCAAGAGTCTTATTAAGAACATCTTGTTTTTGCCTCCAAAGTTCTATGTTTGAAGGATCGTATTTTAAGTTTTTGTTTATAGCAGCTAAATCGCGTTGTTGTTCTTTAAGGTCGGAATTGAGGGATTTGATAGAAGTCTCTAATTCAGTCGTATCAAGTCCAAGCTTAATATTTAAACCTTTAATAGCTTCTGCCATACCCTCACCTCCTAACCAATGAATGCGTCAATATCTGCTTGAGTTGCATTTCTACTGCCACCATCCTGTGAATAGATTCTTTTTTGCAAAGCAACTATTTCTAAATAAGTGGCAATATCGAAAAATACCGCATCACGAATCGGTATTCCTAATTGAGCCAAATTGAAAATTATATTTGCCGTGATATTCTCATTTGGCTTTATCTTTTTGGGGCGATATCTGTCCCATCACTATTCTTCTTAATGTCGCCGAGCAATTCCCCGATCGCATTCGCTAAATTTGTAAGCTCATCAACATTAGTTAAAACGCTGAAGTCGAATGATTGAAGGAAACGATCGTATGAATCGTTGTAATAAGGCTTATGCAAGATGTAGATTAATCTGAAAAGAACATCGATAAATCTACCGACATCGTTTTTGTTTTTGTCTAGTTCTTTTTCTAGCCTTTCAACATCATCAAAGAGTTCTGTTCCGAATACATTTCTATAAGAAATAATAGTAAAAAGGGAAGAAGCTAATCTAAGTTCCTTCCCATTGAATCTAACTGTTTTTTCCATCTATCTTATACTCCTTGGTTTGGTGTTGGGATAGTTGGGATGACTGGTGCGGTCGTTAAGAAGTTAGTATAGTTGCTGTCTCCTTTAGATGCGACACAGTTTGTGACTAAATCATCGCCAACTTCGATTGGGCGTGCGGTAATAGTCAAAGACACGCTATTGGCTTCGATTGAGTCAGCTTTTGATTTGGTTGCTTCGCTAATTGGTGTGACATTGCAAAGGTAGTACCAAACTCTTCTAGACTTTGCGTCACCTTGAAATTCGAATCCTAAAGCGAATGTGACAACAGGCGCATTTGCAATCTCGACTAAGTTGCCGTTTGCAAGTTGTTTGTAACCTAGGATATCGGTTTTGAAATTATCAGGAATCTCAGTGAATTTGAGCGTTAGTGTTCTACCAGCGTTTTGAACTAATGATGCATAAAGGGTGTCATCAGCATAAACATTGGTAGAGCCGCCCACTACTTCGCTTGAGAATTCTTGAGCTCCTGGTAAAGCAACTGGAGTAGCAAAGCTCCATGCTCCGGTGCTATCAATTGTGGCAATGGAATAATGAACATTCCTTAAGCCAAAAGTAATTTTATTTTGTGGCATATTTATAATCCTCCAGCCTAATTTCATAGACTCTTTGAATAGAGCCGTCAGAGTTTTTGAACTCAGAAAGTAAAGAAAAGACAAAGTCTTTATTCAAGAGGGCTCTTTCAAGCTTCTCTTCTAGATCCTCGTCTTTCTTTTTAGTAAATAAAGTAATTTGAATCGTTCGCAAATAATAAATAGGTCTATCATCGGCGAATTCAGGTGGTCTTTTCGATATCTCTTGATAAACGATGAATGGCGGTTCTGCATTTTGTTCGTTATCGTCGCTTAGATGTGCGTAGATAACTGTAGGTAGAACTGTTAGTAATACTTGTCTAATTTTCTTTAGCATCATCCACCTCCACTTATTATCTTTTTGATATCTTCGACCATCTTAGGCGTAAGCTCATCGTAAGCTGGCCTTAAGAAAGGTCTAGCAGCGACTAGCTTTCCGCTTCTGTGTTTAAATCCAAGCTCAACAAGATGAACTATTGAGCCCTTGGTTTTTGAGTAAATAACAATTGTTTTATCGATTCCGTTTCCGAAGCTTTCTTTTATAAAAGAATCGCCAAGATGGTTATTTCCGAAATTGCTTCTAGGAGCATTTTGCTTTATGTAATCAAGGATTTTATCAGCCGTTTCCTCTAGCTTGTTTAAGACAGCGATTTCGACGTCTTTTGAATAATCCTTGACCGCTTTTTCAACCTCTTTAGTGAGAGAAGCTATTTCGATAGTTTCCATCCTAGAATTTCCTCTTTTCTAATTTGAGTTTCAGATAGATAAAGTTCCATTAGCATTCCATTGAGGAACGTTCTTTCTACTTTGTAGATCGTGTCTTCTCTTGGCACATAGACAAATTTACTTTTGTCATAAAGGAAACACTGAATGGATACTTTGAAATCAAGTAAAACCTTGCTTTCTTTCGATGAATAGAATTCCTTTGAAGTGATAGAGCTGGCCATCCCTACCACTTCTTTGGAGTCAACCAACCGCAAGACCTGGTTGCCCAGATCATCAGCAGATGTTTTAACGCTTAATAGGAATAAAGAAATGTTGCACGAATTAGGGAAAGCTATCATGAAGAAGAACCTCCTTTGACCTCGACAGTATGTAGACAAAGTTGCCTTAGTAAAATATCGAAGTGGTTAGGGAGTTGTTTCACTTCACCCTTGCTATCGAATCCGAAGTTTGTCTTCACATATATGGTAATAAGAGCTGTCACCAACGAATCATCATCACCCTCAGCGATTTCACGAGGAACTCCAGCACTGACCAAGAGCTGGCGGCACGAGGCGATATGAAGGTTGATTTCATCATCGGCGTAGTGTTCCGTTGCAGGGATAAGCAAAGCTTTTTTCATTTTCTCAAGTATGTTTTCAGACTGCATTTTCGACACCTCCTCATTTAATAATTCCGTATAAATTTCTTCCTACAAGCAAAAACGGAGAGCCTGCCGACTTATTCAGTAAGCAGGTATTCTCCGCGTTTTGACCTTAGTTATTCTTCAGAGTCATC
>JAKSVF010000053.1 GCA_024408235.1 Bacilli bacterium | reverse complement strand
TCAACAACCATCTTGAAGCCGCCCATATACTTAGCTGCGCCTTCTGATGTCTGGATGATGATTGGAGCCTTAGCGTCCTGAGCTGCTTTCAAGAGGCTCTTTGTCCATTCGAGGTTGTTTGTGTTAAATGCTCCGATAGCATAGTGGCCTTCGTGAGCTTTATTGATTATTTCTGTTGCAGAAACTAACATGCTTAAATCCTCCTTGTTTAAGATTAGCGGTTTAATTATACACAAATTTAATTTGAGTATTAGTGAAACTACAATATTCGGTTAATTTTTACCGATTTATCAGTTTTTTTGATAATTTTGGCGATAAAAAAGCGGCACATTCATGCCGCGTTTGTCGTTTTTTGATTATTTTACAATCAAGGAGTTAGATGTCATGTCAGCAGGGATTTCAACTCCAAGTAACTCAAGGAGAGTTGGGGTGATATCGGAGAGGATGCCATCTCTAAGCTTTATGTTCTTGTCTGTAACAACGACCGGAACAGGGTTTGTTGTATGTGCCGTATACACGTTTCCATTCTCATCGGCCATCTTTTCTGCGTTACCGTGATCGGCCGTGATGAGAGCGACACCACCAACTTTATCGAGGGCAGCTACTACTCTACCGACGCATGTATCAACCGCTTCGACAGCCTTGACAGCTGCAGGGATAACTCCTGTATGTCCAACCATGTCGCAGTTTGCGAAGTTGAGTATGATTGTGTCGTACTTATTTGATTCGACAGCTTCTACGACTTTGTCGCAGACTTCATATGCTGACATCTCTGGTTTCAAGTCATATGTCGCAACTTTAGGTGAGTTGACGAGAATTCTGTCTGCACCTTCGATTTCTCTATCCGCGCCGCCATCGAAGAAGAATGTGACGTGTGCATATTTCTCTGTCTCAGCAATACGAAGCTGTTTGAGTCCGTTCTGAGCAATGACATCTCCATAGAGGTTATCGAAAGACTGAAGTCCGAATGCCAAGTCGCCTTTGACCGAGTCAGCGTATTTCATCATAGAAACGAAATGAACGTTCTTTGGTCCTTTTGAATAGTCGAGTCTATATGGCTTCTCAGGATTGTAAACAATACCTTCTGGATTTGAGATTGATGTAGCAATCTGGATTGCTCTATCAGGTCTGAAGTTTGCAAAGACAACGGAGTCACCGTCTTCGACCATACCATTCTTATCAGAAACGAATGGGACGACGAATTCATCCGTCTTTCCATTGTCATATGATGTCTGGATGCCAACGAGCGGATCTGCGAAGAACTCGCCCTTAGCAACTGTCATTGCATCATATGCGACCTGTATTCTGTCATAGTTTTTATCGCGGTCCATGCCGTAATATCTTCCACCGACTGTAGCAACTTTGACTCCGCCGTTCTTGATGACATATTCAAGGAATCCTTTTCCGGATGTTGGAGCTGTGTCACGTCCATCGAGGAATGCGTGGTAATAAACGTTCTCAATGCCATTTGCCTGAGCAAGCTTTGAGATAGCGTTGATATGGTCAACGTGTGAGTGGATACCACCTGTTGAGCATAAGCCAAAGATATGGAACTTCTTTCCGTTTTTCTTCGCATTCTCAATGGCAGCGAGAATAACTGGATTGGAGTTGAATTCTCCTGTTTTGATTGAGTAGTTAATTCTTGAGAGTGACTGGCGAACGATACGTCCTGCACCGATGTTCATATGTCCAACTTCTGAGTTGCCCATCTGTCCTTCTGGAAGACCGACTGCATCACCTGAAGCGTTTAGGGTCTTTGTATCGAATTCGCTGAAGATGCGATCGAGGTTTGGTTTCTTTGCTAAGCTGATAGCGTTTGTGTCGGATGCTGGAGCGATTCCATAGCCATCCATGATGATCAACATTACTGGTCTGTGATTCATAATTTAATTACTCCTTCGTAATTCCGTTGCAAATTATATTTGTATTCGAAAAACTTTTCTACTCTCCAAATAACGACTTGATGAGTGGCTCATTGAGATTCTCTCCAATGACAATCACAACATCCTGGCCATTTTTTAGCTTATTTTTATTAGTTTCATTAGCAGTCATATTGAACTCATACCACTGCTCACCTTCTTTTATGAAGCCTTTTATTCTCATCACTTTTCCAAAATCAACTTTGTTGAATAACTTGTTAGCGAGCAAATTCAACGATTCCAAGGTAAGCGATTTGTTCAAGAAATATACAGAGGAATAGGAATTAGATTCCATAACACTCATTTTGATGTGTGGCTGGCTTATATAACCAACATTCATGAAATTTGTGAAATCGCATTCATCAAAATCGGAATAAGGTTTCTTGCACACCTTATTTGTCTCGAGACTCATTCCAAATTCATGCATAACATCCTTTAAGTATGAAATTGTATCTCCAACTTCATCGGTTGAATGATTTTGCGTCTTACTTAAAATAACTAGACCCGAAGATCCGATTTGGTTTGCGAGTACGTAGCGGGATTCCTTTGATAAGTTAGTAGATAATCCAGCGTCGACAATAGAAATGACGGAACCAATTTCATACCAGTTATCAAGAGGTTCTTCATAAAGCGTGTCAAAGAACTCGTCGGTATCAAATAAACCAGAAGGTTCAATGATGACGCGATCATATTTCTTCATTCCCATCGCGATAAGCTTTGTTTTGAAACGTCTTAGGTGGCAGTCATAATCACATCCTCCAGCAACCATCTCCAAATCGACTTTATCGTTGAATTCCTGAAGAAGCATCATGTCCACATTAACCGCACCATAATCAAATTCCAAAACGCAGACTCTTTGTCCGTGATGTACTAGAAATTCAAGGTACTTCTTGAGGAAAGTGGTCTTGCCCGATCCTAAAAAAC
This sequence comes from Bacilli bacterium, assembly GCA_024408235.1. Classification (GTDB taxonomy): domain Bacteria; phylum Bacillota_I; class Bacilli_A; order RFN20; family CAG-826; genus UBA4951. The sequence goes on along the minus strand of JAKSVF010000053.1, from coordinate 5,053 downwards.
CCGTTATCAAATCAATCTTAGTCATTTTTCTTAAACTGGTTCAAATCTCTATCGTAATGATATCCTGCAGCGGATAGGATTGCTTTAATCTCATCCTCGCTGTAATCGAGGTCATCACACAAATCCTCTAGAGAAGCATAGTTATCTCTTAGTTTTGTGTTAATTACGCTTAAAAGAATGTTTGGATCTTTAATCATAAGCACTCCTATTCTGCCATTAGGCTGTTAAATACAAATATCTTCCAAACAGGTTTCTTGCTTAAATACTCCTGCTGATATGGCATGAAATAAATGTCGAATTTCTCCTGTTCGTTTATGTAATCTCCAATTGGACAATAGTTCCACATCTGAGACTCTGAAACATTCCAGTAATTGTCATTTGCGATATCAACCATTCCCCAAGTATTCTGGGCTGTTGTTCTGCTAGTCAGTTCTAAATTCGATGAGTAGTAATTGTCGCTGACTGTGACATAAAACTTACCGTTAACCGTGTAATAACTTGCATACACAGAAGCTTTATAAAGATTTTTGAAGCCATCAATGTAGGCATCCATTCTTGCGGTTGTATCTTCTTGACTCGCCTGAATCTTTTTGAAATCCGAGATTGTTGTCTCAATTGCATCACCACTTGAAGGAGAAGAAACAACAGTTTCAACCACTGCCGCTTTCAATGCGGTGATTGCGGGACTCCAATTCTGGGTTGTTACGTATCCTGTGATGTCGTATGTCTTTCCTTCTATAAAAGTGCAGTTGCCCTTGATGACCTTCATGAACTTATGTCCATCGGTAAATGTATAGACACTGTTTCTATTCTCATAACAGAGTACGTTCTTGACCGTGTACACATCTCCATATCCATGACCTGCACAGTTGTACTTAATAGCTTTGGCTTTCTCATAGAACTGATCAAAGGAAATATCACCTTTTGAGAATGATGACACATCGCATTTGATATTAAGAGAACTGTCATAGGAGTACGTCTTGCCTGGAACATAAATCTCCGGTTGTCCTAAATACATTGAAAGGTAACCTGTAACCTCATAAGTGGAGGTTTCTTTTCCTACATAATCAGCGACTTTGCCCCATAGGGTATTGCCATCATTTGTGGACGGTGATGCGCAGGCAATAAAACCAGTTTCGTCGCCAAAGAATGTTTTGTAAGGCATTGAAACATCTAGTCCATATTTCGCAGACGTCTTAACCAATGAATATTTAGCTAAAGCAAGGCCGTGAATTGTCACTTTTGCCTTCATGTTTACTCCAATGCCAAAAGAGTTTAATTCAGTGACATTTTTGCATAGCTCCCTAACCTCGGAAATTGTCTTCAAACCAAAGTCAACCACTTCATCAGCAGGTACGGATGATAGCGTTGATTCAGAAGACGTTCTCCAGTCGCTAGATGAAGAGGTTATTGATGACGATTCAGACGTGGAATCAGGATGTGAAATAGATGAATAATTCTCTTCGAGCGAGGATGTTGTTTCCGCGGAAGAATACGATTCGGAGTCTTTGCTAGAATCTACTCTTGAACGAATGGGATTGAATGAAGATTCACTACTGGCACTTGAACCACAAGACGCCAATAAAACGCCAATGAACACAAGTGACAAAAACGATTTATTCATAACTAAATTCCTTTCTCCGAAAATTCTTTTACAAAGTAATATCTACTAATATATTACTACTGTTCTTTGGGCTGATGATTCTTTTTGTAATCTAAAGCATAAGCGTCAAACATCTCTGCTAACGTAACTTTAGGTTCATAGCCAAGCTCGCGTTTTGCTTTAGAAATATCAAACACTTGAGTGCGTCCGATCGTGCATAAATCGTGTCTAGTGATAACAGGACCCTTCTTGTAAATATGGAACAATTTAAAGATTCCTTCTGCAAGCGCTGCAAACGCGTAAATTGGACCAAAAGGAAGTTTGCAATACTTTGGTTTAATATCAAGTTTTGGCATCATCTCTTCACATAAGTCTTTTATGTTTCTTGGTTCTCCATTCGTAATGTTGTAGATCTGGAATAATGCCTCATCTTTCTCCATGCATAAGCGAAGAGCTAATGCAACGTTTTCAATGGCGCATAAGTCAACGATGACTGATCCTTTATGGAACAGAGGAATTCCTATTGATTTATTGACGTTAATGAGGGTTGGAACCATCATCTTATCCCCTATGCCACACAGTCCTCTTGGTCTGATTATCGAATATGGGACCTCAGTCTGATTCTTTAAAACAGCCTCAGCTTGAATCTTGGATTCGACATAATAATTTATCTTGTTGTTGACGTTATAGTCCTCTTCCTTAAAAGCAAGACTATCCTTCTTAGGGTTGCAACTTGGAGATGAACAATAGACTAATCTCTTGACGTTATTGAGTTTGCAAGCGTTCATTACGTTTCTCGTTCCATCGACGTTTCCTTTAATGAAGTCTTGTTTACGGCCCCATGCCTTAAGGTAAGCGCCACAGTGAATCACATAATCCACCCCTTCACACGCCTTATTAATGTCTTCTGCATTGCAGAAATCGCCTAGGAATGTATCGACATTATCACTTTTTAGCTTTGCTAATTCTTCAGCGTTACGTCCGAAAGCGATAACGTGATAGCCACTATCAACGAACTCTTTTACAACGGCCTTTCCGAGGAAGCCGTATGCTCCTGTGATTAATACTTTTGTCATATTCAATCTCTTTTCATTGCGAATTGTATCACTAGAAGATTAACGATAATACGTTAATCAACTTGTTTGATAGACAAACCGATTCTCTTTTTTGCCACATCAACAGATATAACCTTAACCTTCACGACATCGTTGATGGAGAATAGTTCTCCGATGTTCCTCACGAATGTTTTAGAACATTCAGAAATGTGGACAAGGCCGTCTTGGTGAACGTTGATATCTACGAACATGCCGAAGTCCATAATGTTTCTGACTGTTCCGTTGAGAATCATACCCACTTTAAGATCTTTAATGTCTTTTGCATCGTTGTTGAGCTCAACAACCTCGACGTCTTCTCTAATGTCACGTCCCGGTCTTTTGATTTCTTCAATGATGTCATCAAGAGTGGCATCGCCAATGCCTGTCTTTGCCTTGAAATCGTCCTTTTTGAATTTGGCTAGCTTATTCTCTTTTACCTCGAGAGTATCGTTGAGAATATCAATATTAGTTTCTTTGAGGATGAGTTTGGCCTCTTTATAAGACTCTGGGTGGATTGAAGTCTCATCAAGCGGTTCCTTTCCACCATATATTCTTAAGAAGCCTGCGCATTGCTCATACGCTTTAGGACCTAACTTAGCGACTTTCTTCAAATCGCTTCTCGACGAGAACTCGCCATTCACTTTCAAGTACTCATAAATGTTAGTAGCCAGCGTCTTGTTGATTCCAGATACATATCTAAGGATGGATGGAGTCGCGTTGTTTAAATTAACGCCGACAGAGTTGACTGCGTCTTCGACAACTCCATTAAGTCCTTCTTCAAGCTTCTTTTGATCCATGTCGTGTTGATATTGGCCAACACCGATTGCCTTAGGTTCGATCTTAACGAGCTCATTGAGTGGATCTTGCAATCTTCTTGCTAAAGAAATGGCCGATCTCTTCTCAACAGATAGATCAGGGAATTCTTCTTCTCCGAGTTTTGAAGCACTATAAACGGAAGCGCCTGACTCATTTACGATGAAAATCTTTGGGGTCAAGTTATTATCTTTGATAATTTTTGATAATTCAGCCTCAGACTCGCGGCTTGCAGTGCCATTTCCTAATGCGATGTAATCAATGTTGTTCTTCTTAAGAAGTAGGTAAATCTCTTTACGGGCTTTTTCTTTTTCAAAATTAGATGCAGCAGTGATGTTGAAGACTCCCACTTCTTCAGGGATGCCATTCTTATTGACCAAAGCGTATTTGCAGCCAGTTCTAAAACCAGGGTCAAAACCAAGGATTGTTTTTCCTTTGAGAGGCGGCACCAGCAAAAGCGACTTAAGGTTTTTCTTAAATGTGATGATTGAAGAATCTTCAGCTTTCTCGAATAGTTCGTTGCGGATCTCATTTTCTACGGAAGGTAGTATGAGGCGATTTAAAGAATCTAAAATCACTTCATCCAGGAGGGACGCAAAATCATTTCGGTATGTGTAATCATAAGCGATCCTCTTTTTTAAAGGCTCCATATTGTAATCAAGAGACACCTTAAGGCATTTCTCGTTCTCTCCTCTATTTATGGCCAAGATACGATGAGGTGGAATGGTTTTTATCTTTTCTTTGTAATCGGCGTAGTTGTGATACGTGTCTTTTTCATCTTTAGCAATTTCTTTAGAAATGATGAATCCGTAATTGTTTATAGAGTCTTTGATGTATTTGCGGTATGCGGCTGAGTCTGAAATCTCTTCCGCAATAATGTCCGAGGCGCCTTGGATTGCAGATTCTCCGGTAGGAACGCCCTTTTCTGGATTTACGAAAGATAGTAGGAATGCATCATAATCATGGTACTTTCTGCCTTTAACAATATACTTTGCAAGAGGCTCTAAACCACGTTCCTTAGCAATGGATGCCCTAGTTTTCTTCTTAGGTTTATATGGCCTATAAATATCTTCCAATTCAGTCAGTGTCTTTGCATTATCGATATCGTTTCTTAACTCATCTGTAAGTTTTCCCTGCTCCTCAATTGAAGAAAGAACAGTATCCATTCTTTCCTGCAATTTTCTAAGATATGCAAGTCTCTCTTCGATTGACCTTAATTCTGTGTCTGTTAAATAACCTGTTACCTCTTTTCTATATCTAGCAATAAAAGGAACGGTCGATCCGTCGTCCATAAGCGCAATTGCCGCACTAATTGAACTCGGCTTAATTCCAAGTTCTGTTGAAAGTCTATTAATAATGTCCATGGAATGATTATACCTTATTGTTTAGATATATCTAAAGAATCATGAGAAAGAAAAAAGCCACGACTTTCATCATGGCTAATTTTCAGGTTGGCGGAGACAAAGGGATTTGAACCCTTGCTGGAGTAACCCCCACTAACGGTTTAGCAAACCGTCCCCTTCGGCCTCTTGGGTATGTCTCC
>JAKSVF010000052.1 GCA_024408235.1 Bacilli bacterium | reverse complement strand
TGACATGGGGTATTGATGCTTTTTTGAACTGTCTACTTTTCGTTGACTAGTTCATTTTGCAGGATTTCTTTATTTTTTCATAACGGTTGCCAATTCCATCAGCTTTGAAGGAATATCGATGCTTTGAGGGCATAAAGGCACGCAAGTCTGGCATTGTATGCATGCGGATGGTAAGGATGTGGAGTCGACTTTATCAATTCCATCCAATCCCCACTCCCCATCCATCTTGTACGCGTTGTAGAACTTGAAGAACTCAGGAATATTAATCCCCATAGGGCATGTATCGGTGCAATACCTACAAGCGGTGCAAGGCACTGATAATGATTTCTTAAACACTTCTGCAGCTTTAAAGAGAATCGCCTCATCTTCTTTTGTGAAGACATAATCATCTCCAAACGTTCCGACATTATCATCCATCTGTCCAAGTGTGTTCATACCGGATAAGATGACCTGAACTTCAGGGAGACTTCTAACGAATCTGAATGCCCACGAAGCATCACTCCAATCCGGATGTGCTGCACGAAGAATATCTTGAGCGTTTTTAGTTAGGTTTGCGAGTTTTCCACCCCTCACAGGTTCCATAACCATGATAGGAATATTCCTATCTTTGAGAATCTTGTATTCCTCTTTTGTTTCCGAATAATTCCAATCATAGTAATTGATCTGAAGTTGAGCGAAATCCCAATCGTGATGATTTGCAAACTTCTCTAGAGCCGCTAAACCGGCATGAGAAGAGAATCCAAGGTATTTTATCTTTCCCTGGCGTTTCATTTCTAAAAAGAACTCAATTCCCCCGCTTTCGATGTATTTGTCAACCGTTCCATCTGTCAAACAGTGGATGAGATAGAAATCGATGTAATCTGTCTGTAAACGTCTCAATTGCTCTTCAAAAACCGCTTTATAGTCCGGATTTGCGGAAATATGCCATTTTGTTGCAATATAAAACGTTGATCTATCGTGTTTTTTTATCCATTCGCCAACACAAACCTCAGAATCACCAGCGTTATAAACATAAGCTGTATCAAAATAGTTGATGCCTGCTTGGTAAGCCGCTTCGATGACAGCGTGAGCTTTAACGTGATCAATAGGTGATCTTGTGTTTCCCTCTTCAATATTTGGGAGTCTCATATTTCCCATACCAAGTCTAGAAAGTTTAATGTCTTTAAATGCTTTGTATTCCATAGTAAAAAACCTCAAACTGATTATATTTCAGCCCAGGTTATTGTCACTAAAAATCAGGCTCACGTCCTATTGTTTTTGCTTAAATTTTGCCACGTATGGTAATTGTCGCAGAATACATAGCCATCTTTTATTCTGAGATTCGTATATTCTTTAATTCCAGGAAACATTCTAGAAGGATGCCAATCATTTCCGATAAGTGGTATGCACTTAAAGGATAAGCTTGGTTTATAGACAACTGGTGGGAATACACTGCTTGAAAAAACCTCTATGTCATAATATTGTTCACTAGCAAAACGGTTGATCATATTGTCAACGTGAATTTCATATCCATTTGTAACGTAATACGGAATCCTTACGTACTTGCCGGTAATACCGCTACGGACCTTCTTTTTGTAAAAGTATTCATACTTGAATTCTTTTAGATAATCAGAAAGCAAGTCATTAGGCGACTTAATATCAACAACCGTCTCTTCATGTAAAATCAAAGATAAATCAGAGGAATCAATCTCAAAATCGACACGATAAGGTGAAGGCGTACGGGAGCCGTTTTCCATTTGCGTCATAATCGATAGAGGGCAGGTAAAATTGCCGCTATCGGGAAGACTGCCAGGCGTTTGCTTGATAACAGGCTTGCCAGAAAGCACAAAGGTAAAAAAGGGGTTTAGGTAATTTACACCAATTAATTGAGAGTCTTCTTCATAAAACAGACAGCAGTTCTCTCCAGGATTTCCAGGTCCTCCAATAAAATCCGGCTCCATAGAAACGGAAAAAGAGAAAAACGTGTTTAAAAGAACTTTGTTTTTCAAGCTTCTAATAATGTAGTCATCAAACTCAAAAGCCTTTCTTCCAGAAGCATAGTCATCGTACGTGAGATATTTCATCTTCGAGCCATAAAAAGCTATTCTTCCGTCACATTCGGTCATGAAATAATAAATATTATTGAAAATTTCATCAGAAAACTTAGTCTTATCCGAATATGAAACCGTGCCAAATCCGATGAACATATTTACTGTCTTGCCAGCATAATATTTATAAGGAAACATTGCGTCGTCGGGAAAAATCGTTTCAAAAGAATAGCCGAAATGCGGCTGAAATTGTCTTGCATCATTTATCGTCCCAACTCCATTAATTGGACAAAAACTCATAAAAGAGCTCAATCGATCCTCGCCCGTGCATTCCACTAGTTCGTCATAACCATGTGCTTCTTCTACATGTTTTTCCGGAACGCTCGCATTCCAAATATCTTTATATACATCAAGGTAGCTCTGAACTCTACCGGCATAATATCCTTGTGTTTCTTTCTTTTCAGATTTTATAGCGCGAGAACGAGGAATGAGATATGAAGACAAGCCTGCAGCGACGGCACAAACAATTGTTGAAACTGCGGCAATAATTATTTTCCATGTTTTATTCATTTTCATCTCCCTCCTCATTAGGCCTAATTATACCAGTACCATTAACAACAATCTTGGAACATAAGGAACATTTTGAATACTTTTTGTTATTAACATACCAGGATTCACCAAAAACATGTAATTGTCTTATTTGGGCGCCGCATTCACAGCGACTCCAATGATATGTATTATCGATCGAAACATAACTATCATCATAGGAATGATTAATATGAGTCAAGGGCGATAATTGACCGCTTCCCCATTGGAACGACCCGCTCCCCAATCTTCCCCAACTGGATGACCTTACCCTTGCATATATAGTTTGGCTGCCTTCTAATTGAGCCTCCAAATAGACGTAATTTTGGCTAATTGGAATATATTTATATCTCGAATAATCAATGCGACCTTCGGTTGAAGTCCCGACAAAAGGTTGATCAAATAACTCCACCACCGGATCGTATCGGTCATCAAGCTCAAAAAAACAGTGATAAATGCCTTCATAAGGGGCTGTAAGTTGGAACCATGTATATCCACCTTCAGTTACATCATGCGATGAAATGCTGCATCCAAGAGGAACTATGATTGGTTCACATCGTTCATCAGTGTATAAAGCGTTGCTTAAAGTAGTAGTAGTACTATCGTCTATTCTTAACAGATAGAAAGAACCGCCGCAATATCCCGACTCATTTTGATCCACCTCCAAAACTTCACTTTCGTATATCGAGTTCGCAGCATCGCTAGTGTTTTGATATATTCCTGACGTGCATTCGTAAGACATGTATGTGTCGTTGTTTGAAAGATCATGCTCCAATGTGTAGTAACAAGGCAATACAATTGGATGGGCCATTACTCCTCCAAATTGATTATTGCTAATCCCCAAAAGGCCATTTAGGGAACCCAAATATCTTATGTAGCTAGTTACTGATATTGGTGCTTGAGGAAAAATCAAAGGAAGTATTGCATGTATGGACTCAATTAAAGCGCGGGTAGCCTCACAAATAACTGAGATTTGGATATCGAGTGGCGTAAAAGAGAACATCACCTCTATTTTATGGAGAGCAAGATTGACGCTATTGCTAAAGTCGCTGAAATTAAGCAACATCTGGCTATTGTTCAATTCATTTCCAAAATTGTCTTCAATTCCTCGCTTTAACGAAGAAACTATATACTTAAGCCTCGCAGCAACATCGCAGTCCCATAAATAAACCTGAGAAAGAAGTACAGGATCTCCGTTTGAAAGAGATCCAACTTTTTCCAAAGCATAATCTCTATAAAGCGTTTGGCCAATAGATGTCGGTCCCCCTATTTGGATACTTTGTCCGCCATATAGATAATGAGGAAGGTTTTTATATAGCAAGTCAGAATACCATACTGCAGCGCTGCACCCTTTATCATATCTAGCTTCTCTAAGGGGGATGGATTCTCTTCTTTCTAGCTTTGAAATAGAAAGTTCTAATTCATAATCAATTCTTCTATCGGTATTCAATATAAGACCGACAACATACGTTCCAGCCTTAAGGTTAAATGACCAAGTTTTTTCATCCGAAATAGAATAATTCTGATAGATGACTTCAATATTTTGGCAAGCAACGCCATCTTGTTGCCCAAGATAATCAAGACTATAAAGAACCAGGGTATACTCACCAGAATAAGCGTGGCACGAAAACGAGACATGCGAATCGGCTAATAAAGGAATCGCATAATGATCGGTATCTCTCGTGAATCCTGCATATCTTAAGTTGGAATTCAAAACAGTTTTATAAGAGTCCAGCAAATGAGAATTCGGATGGGTTATATCTTTTGCCAAATCGAAATTATCATTAGGCTCGTAATAATCTGTGTGCGCTAAGTTGTAATTGTCTATTTGAGATTCTATGCGATAGATGTTTTCTCCTACAACATGATAATTGTTCTCCTCGCATCTAGATAAAAATACATCGTCTAAAGAAGATGAGGTAAGACATGAAATTCCACCAGAATTATATGTTGGAATGTTGGAAATGACATCGGCAACAATCGTTAAAATTCCTACTATTAATGACATACGGAACTGCCTCCAAAACTAAAATGCGCTATTGAAATCTTAAAATAAAGGGAGGAGAGGACAGTTTGCTTAATTAAGAGTCAACTATTTCTCTCAATACCATAACCTTCCAGGGCATCTTTGGTATGCGCCCCACAAGTATCAACGGCGACGCTAATTTATCGCTTTTCTTCATAAACAACCCTCCTTGTGAGGATAGATGAATTGAACACTATTTAATGACATCAACGAAACAAGTCAATTGTTATTTAATAAATTTACTTTTTTTCTATCTTTGTAAGTGTTTCCGCACATTTTGCATATGTTTTGACAAGAAAAGGACGTTTCTTCGCTCGTTAAATCTTTATAAGACAAAAAAGACCACCACTTCCGTGATGGTCTAGTTTGTTAGGTGAGATTAGTCCTCAGTTGGAACGTTCTTGTCGTGAGCTTCACGATACTGTGCTTTAACAGCATCCATGTGAGCCTTGACTGTGAAGTCTTTCATTCTCTCAGCCTGTTTAGCCTGAGATGCTGGGAGACCGCATCCTGCTGGGATTAACTTACCAGTGATGACGTTTTCCTTAAGACCGTGGAGAGGATCAGTCTTTGCCTTGATTGCAGCGTCTGTTAAGACTCTAGTTGTTTCCTGGAAGGAAGCAGCAGAGAGGAATGACTCTGTTTCAAGAGCAGCTTTTGTGATACCAAGGACAAGTGGGTGTCCGACTGCTGGACGCTTGCCATTGATAAGAGCTTCCTGGTTCTCGAGTGTGAATCTATCTGAGTCAACTCTTGTTCCTGGGAGAAGGTTTGTGTCTCCTCCATCGATGATGATCATCTTGCGGAGCATCTGACGGATGATGACCTCAAGGTGCTTATCGGAAATTCCGATACCCTGAGCGGAGTAGACCTTCTGGATTTCTTTGATCATATAGACTTCGACTTTCTCGACGTCTGAGACTTCAAGTAATTCCTTAGGGTTGATTGCACCTTCGGTGATCTTTCCACCTGCTTCGATGTTGTCGCCCTTCTTGACACGTAATCTAGCTCCGTATGGAGTGACGTATTCTTTGACTTCAGGCATTTCTGACTCAACTGTTGAGTTGACGTTAGACTGAACGGTGACGATATAACGTGTGCCATCCTGCTTGATGTCGGTGACGTGGCCAGAGATTTCAGAAATCTTTGCTTCACCTTTTGGATTACGAGCTTCGACGAGCTCCTGGACTCTTGGAAGACCCTGAGTAATATCAGAACCTGCCATACCACCAGTGTGGAAGACTCGCATGGTTAACTGTGTACCTGGTTCACCGATTGACTGAGCAGCCATGATACCGACTGCTTCGCCAAGCTGAACGAGACGTCCAGTTGCCATGTTACGTCCGTAACAGTGCTGGCAGACACCGTTTCTTGTCTGACAGGTGAAGAGAGTGCGGATTTCGACTTCTTTGATGCCAGCTTTAACGATTGCCTTTGCGACATCATCAGAGATGAGTTTATTGCCTTCAATGATGACTTCGCCAGTTGTTGGGTTGATGATGTCATGCATGGAGAATCTTCCAGCAAGACGTGATTCGAGTTTTGTGATGACTGTGTCACGAGCGGTATCACGGATCTCACGAACCTTGAAGCCGTGGTCGCAGTTACAGTCCACTTCTCTCACGACAACGTCCTGAGCAACGTCAACAAGTCTTCTTGTTAAGTAACCTGAGTCTGCTGTCTTAAGAGCGGTATCAGCGGAACCCTTACGAGCACCGTGTGTGTTAATGAAGAACTCTGAAACTGAGAGGCCTTCACGATAGGAATTGTGAATTGGAAGTTCGATTACTTCGTTCTTTGGGTTAGCAACGCAGCCTTTCATACCGATTAACTGCATGAAGTTATCGACAGATCCACGAGCACCTGAGTCAGACATAATAACGAGAGGGTTTCTCTTGTCGACGAGAAGGTATTCTGCAACGATCTTCTTGATGTCTTCTCTGACGCTATCCCAAACCTTAACGACTGAGTCGTGTCTTTCCTTATCGGAGATGAGACCTTCGACTTCATATAATTCGTTGATCTGGTCAACTTTTGCCTGTCCTGCGTTATAGATTGCCTCTTTCTTATCAAGAGTCTTGATGTCTGAAAGAGCAACTGTGACTGAGGAGAATGTTGAATACTTGAAGCCCTGGTCTTTGATCTTATCAAGGATTGCAGATGTCTTAGCTGGCTTCATCTCTGTATCATCTGGGTCACCCATATCATATGCGTGGAAGATGTCATCGATGATCTTACCAAGCTGTTTCTTCTTGATAGGAGTCTTTAATGGCTGAGCTGCGATGTATTCTGGGATGTTAACACCCTTAGCGATGAACATAGATGATTCTAAGTACTTAGCGAGTGTTACACCCTTTTCGACTGTCTGACCAGCCTTGACCTTGAGTTCATAAGATGTTGGAACGACGATGAAGTCGGTTGCACCTTCGACTTTGATAGCGGTCTCGTAGTCATTTAATGCCTCAATTGCAGAGATTGTCATCGCAACTGGAGCCTTGATGTCTTCTGCGCTTGAGTTGATATAGCCGAAATCGTCTGGGAAGATCTCATTGAATAAGACCTTACCGACTGTTGTGGCGAGATAAGCGCCTTCGGTTCCTTCTGGGAAGCCTTTGCCCTTACCGAATTCTTTGTGTAATGTAGCGGTTCTGATAGCGATACGGTTGTGGAGTGAGACGATCTTGTTATCGTAAGCAAGTTTAACTTCCTTAACGCTTGAGAAGACCTTACCTTCCATTGTTGCATATGCTTCGAACTTCTGAGCTTCTTCTTCGTTAGCTTCTGCTTCTTTTGGATCCTGGATGTTGAGAGCGCGGAGATCACGTGCACGGTCTAAGAAATCCTTAGCGGATTCTTCTGTTGTCATGTAGTAGTTTCCGAGGACCATGTCCTGAGAAGGAATACAAATTGGTTTTCCGTCTTTTGGACCAAGGATGTTGTTAGAAGCAAGCATTAACTTGAGAGCTTCTTCCTGTGCCTCTTTTGTAAGTGGGACGTGGATAGCCATCTGGTCACCGTCGAAGTCAGCGTTGAAACCTGTACAGACGAGTGGGTGTAAACGGATTGCGTGTCCATCGACTAACTTAGGCTGGAATGCCTGAATACCGAGTCTATGTAATGTTGGAGCACGGTTTAAGAGGACTGGGTGGTCACCAACGATCTCTTCAACGATGTCGAGAACGATTGGTTCGTATCTGTCGATATACTTATCAGCCTGCTTGTGAGCGGAGACATAGCCTCTCTTAATTAAGAGGGAAGCGATGAATGGTCTTAAGAGGTTGACAGCCATTTCGTGTGGGATACCGCACTGGTACATCTTGAGATCTGGTCCGACAGCGATAACTGAACGGCCTGAGTAGTCAACACGCTTACCGA
>JAKSVF010000051.1 GCA_024408235.1 Bacilli bacterium | reverse complement strand
ATATAGATAAGCTAATTGATGCGTTCTTGATAGCTGAAGCGAAAAGATACGACGTGAAAGGTAAGTCATATTTCTCTTTTCCGAATAAGTACTATTATCAGGATATCGGGCTTAGAAATGCTCGATTAAACTATAGACAATACGACCCAGGACACATCATGGAAAACATCATTTACAATGAATTGATCATGAGGGGATATAAAGTTGATGTAGGCGTCGTTTGTGATAGAAGAAACGGAAAAAACAAAATTAAAGAGATTGACTTCATTGTCAATGACCTAGATAGAAGAATTTATATTCAAAGCGCATATGAAATGAGAGATGATGACAAAGTAAATTCAGAACTAGATTCATTGACTTTGACGGGGGATTTCTATAAGAAAATTGTGATTAGAAACGATATTCCACATCAATACTATGATGATAAAGGCTTCTTGCATTGCAATTTGATTGATTTTCTTTTAGAAAAAGTGGACTTGTTTTAAGAAAAGATAAATTTGAGTTGTGAATCGGAAAAAGTCACATAATATTTGCAGAAACAGTTGCGTAAAGAAAAGAAGGTCAACTTTTATTATCTACTCAATTGCCTAACAAAGATGACCATTGGTGCATTTTTTGTATCCATATTTAAATTTGAACACTCCGAAATGGTCTTTGTCGTTTTATATTGATAAACTATTAACGGAGTCGATTATATGAATATTAAATTATCTACATTCCGTTCTGTCTTACATGATAGAGACGGTTTTAATGAGCGCTCACTCGCATTTATCAAGAGTGTTGAAGATAGTGTAGGGGAGACAATCACCATCGCCCCATTAGAGGATTATGATTGCGACCTTAAACTCATCTTCATTGAAACTGGAGGTTCTGAAGGATTGTTCCTCAAGAACTTCGATAAGCTTCAAGGCCCATATTATTTCCTTACAAGCGGAGAGAATAACTCTCTTGCGGCAACTTTAGAAATCCTTACCTTCTTATCCCTAAAAGGGCTTAAAGGAGAAGCGCTTCACGGTTCAAAAGAATACATTGCTTCTCGAATCAGAGAACTTGCTTTTGTAAGTGGAGTCAAAAAGAAATTATCAAACATCAGATTAGGCGTCATTGGAACGCCATCCGATTGGCTCATCTCCTCAATTCCTGACTACGATGAAGTGAAAAGAAAACTAGGAGTCTCTTTAGAGAATATCTCAATTGAAGAGATAGAAAGACATTTCGCATACTCAAAAGACGATGATTCATCATTCTTTAAGAGTAATATCTTCCCTCCAATTGAATTGGAGAAAGCCAAAAAGGTATATTTAGCCATAAAATCCGTTTTAGAGGCCCGTGAGCTATCTGGCTTTACAATTAGGTGTTTTGATCTCCTAACCTCCTTAAAAACGACATCTTGCTTGGGCTTATCGCTTCTTAATGACGCCGGATACATCTCCACCTGTGAAGGAGATGTTGCAGCGATGTTAACGATGACCATCGCCTCTTTGGTCGGAGATGGTTACACGTTCCAGTGCAACCCATCTAGAATCGATGTCGAGAACAACAACATCGTCTTCGCCCATTGCACAATCCCAACTAAGATGCTCGACAGATATGTCTTAGACACTCACTTCGAATCTGGAACCGGTCTTGCTGTTAAAGGTTATTTAAAAGAGACCGATGTCACGATATTTAGAATGTCATCAGACCTTAAGAGATATTTCGTATCAGAAGGTAAAATCATCGAAAACCCTGAAGAGAAGGGCTTATGCAGAACTCAAATAAGAGTTCACTTGAACGAAAGTGTTGAATCAATTCTCAAGACACCTTGCGGAAACCATCACATTGTCTTCTATGGAAAACATAAGGATGAGATAGAGACATTAATGAAAGAATTATTGTAAAAACCCCGTAAAATGAATAATGAAATAATTGAAAAAGCCAAAAAGTACGTAGAAGCGTTGTTTGAAGGAGAATCCTCTGGACATGATTTTCAGCATACCTATCGAGTTTATAAAACTGCGATGGAACTCGCGAGAATTGAAGATGCAGATTTAGAAATCGTTGCATTAGCCTCTCTTCTTCATGACGTTGATGACCGCAAAGTATTTCCGGACACCTATAAAGAAAAACTGCACGCTAGAAGTTTCTTAAAAGAGAATGGGGTGGACGAAGATGAAATTGAAATAATCATCAAGTGCATTAGCGATGTTGAATACTTAGGCGTTGACTCGGTTAAACCGTCCTCAATTGAGGGCAAATGCGTTCAGGATGCTGACCGCATCGATGCGCTTGGAGCCATCGGGATTGCTAGAGCTTTTGCATATGGCGGTGCCCATCATCGAAAGATGTATGACAAGACCGTTGATCCAATCATGAATATGACTGCGGACGAATATAAAGCGAACACCGACAGTACGACGATAAATCATTTCTATGAAAAACTCTTCGAACTCGAGTATTTGATGAACACAGTGTCGGGTAGAGAAGAGGCACATAGAAGAACGAGGTATATGAAAGACTTCCTAACGGAATTCTTAGAAGAAGTTGAAGAGGTTGACTTTTAGTCGACCTTTTCTTTTTTCTTGAACGCTAATGCGATGATAGATATTAAAAATGTAACACCGAACATTATTGAAGAAGCAAAGAAAGCCCACACGTTATTGACATCATAAATGGCACCTCCGATAAGTGGTCCAACAAAGTTTCCTGATGCGATTGAAGCCTGGCGTAATCCCATATTGAATCCCTTGTTCGATTCGTTGCTGTTTTCAAGGATGATTCTTGTGTCAGTGGAAGATATCAAAACCTTACACATGTAGAAGATTGTATATGTTGTATACACTCCGATTAAGAAGCCTGAAGTTGGTATGAGATAAGTGACTAAAATCATTACGCCAGATATGACCAATAGCACTGCGTGAATCCATCTGTAATTGAATTTAATCTTCTTGGAAAAGAACGAATATATGAGTGATGCGGCAACTCCAACTAAAGCAGTTACCATCATTATTGTTCCAAGATCATCTGATGTGTATCCAAGCTGAATTACATACTTTTCCGTGTACTTTGTCGTGATTATTGAAGAAAGTGTCGCAAGCATGATTATTAAGAAAAACACGAGCATTGCAGGGTTAAATTTATGTTTTTCCTTAGATTTTGCTTCGATTTTAGGTTCTGGCCTCACCTCATCTTTAAAGAAAAGGAAGAACATAATGAGCGATAGCACAACAAGCCATGCGGCCTGCAAAATGAAAACTGAAGTGAAGTCCCACCCCATCCTTGCGTGTAAAAAACCACCAAGTTTATAGCCTACCGCCTCACCGATTATTTCAACTGGCGGGAGTATGAGGATGAGCTTATCTCTACTAGCCTTATCTTTAGTAACTTCATTTGCGAAAGTGGCGAAGAATGAAAGTGGTGCACCAACTCCAAATCCGCCCATGAATCTCCATACGAGAATGAGCAGTCCATTTGTGTTAACGAAACCGAATAATAACTGGCTTAACGCGTATAAGATTATGCCTATTGATAAGAGGTATATTCTCTTTGTCTTTTTAGACATCCAGCCAAAGAACAATGAACCGGTGAACATGCCGAATGACATGATGGAATAGAAGAGGCCATAATAGACACTCTCAAGCCCTAATGCATTAACATATTCTGGTGTCAGTGGATGGATGAAACAAACACCTATTCCATATAGGAAGAACAGAAGTGTAAGGAAGTAGGCTTTCTTTTTCATGGCGATATTTTATATTATGTAAATTATTAGTGAAATTAAATTTTAATTTAAGTACAATGACAAAACACGGAGGTGGGATTGAGCTATGCTATTTGGTAAACATTTCAACAAGTACTACGCTAAATACTGGTTCTTTTTCATTTTCGGCGTCTTAACTCTCATTGCCATTGACTATCTTCAGACATTCATTCCTGAGGCAATCGGAGGTATCGTTGCTTTATTAAAAGACCCTGGAACAGTTGATGTTCCTGCCGTCCACAAACTCGCATTAGAAGTTGTTGGAATCGGCGCTCTCATGATGGTTGGTCGTTTCTTATGGAGGCTATGCCTCATGTGGGCTTCCGGAAGAATCAGAATGGATATCCGTTCAGAGATGTTCGCTAAATCGGAGAGACTATCCCAGCGTTACTATCACACCGAAAAAGTCGGAAACATTGTTTCCTGGTTCACAAGCGATCTTGAGACGATAGCAGATTATGTCGGTTGGGGAACGGTTATGTTAGTCGACGCCATCTTCTTGACGATTCTTGTCATGGTGAAGATGTTCATGATGAGCGTCCCATTAACCCTCCTCGTTCTTATCCCGATTCTCCTCATTGCTACATGGGGTCTTTTATCTGAAATCTACCTCACAAAGATTTGGGAAACTAGACAAGCATCCAACGATAGACTTTATGACTTCTCAACCGAAGCTTTCTCCGGCATCAGAGTCATTAAGGCTTTCGTCAAAGAAAAACAGCAGGCTAGAGCCTTTAAGAAAGTTGCTAAACAGTGCCAGAAAGACTCAGTTAAAGTCGCTGAGATCTCTGGCTTATTCGAAAGACTCATCGACGTCTTGCTCCATGCCATATTCGGCGCATTCCTCATCGTCGGAGGCTATTTCGCCTTCTATTTCTCACAGGGAACAACGCAATCTTTGTTCGGAATGGAAATCAATCTTAAAACTGAGGAACTCGTCACATTCATCGCGTACTTCGACACGCTTATTTGGCCAGTCATCGCACTTGGATCTGTTATCGCAATGCATAGCCGCGCTAAGGCATCTCTCCAGAGAACATCAGCATATCTAGACCAGGAAGAAGAAATCATCCTTGCCGATGGAACTGAACCGCTCAAAGACGTAAAAGGAGAGATTGAATTCAATGATTTAACATTCTCCTACCCAGGTACCGATTATCCGGTTTTGAAGAACATTAACCTCAAGATTAAAGCGGGTGAAACAGTGGGTATCGTTGGTAAAATTGGCTCAGGTAAAACAACCTTAGTGGATTGCTTATTAAGACTTTATAATTTCGATGAAAACCGTGTAAAAATCGATGGAATTGATATCATGAAGGCGAAAATCGACGATGTTCGCGCCTCAATTGCCTACGTTCCACAGGATAATTTTTTATTCTCTGATACAATTCAAAACAACATCAACTTCTCTAAAAAAGACGCAACAGAACAAGATGCAAAAGACGCTGCTATATTCTCATCTGTTGATCAGGATATCGTTGAATTCAAAGATGGCTACAACTCACTTCTTGGAGAAAGAGGAACCACGGTTTCCGGTGGCCAAAAGCAGAGAATCTCAATGGCTAGAGCTTATTTAAAAGACGCTCCAATCATGATCATGGATGACTCGGTTTCCGCAGTTGACGTCAAAACTGAGACAACAATCTTAAACAACATCAAAGAGAAGAGAGCGGGAAGAACTACCATCATCATCGCATCTCGTATCTCAACCGTCTCTAAACTCGACAAGGTCATCGTTTTGAACGACGGAGCGGTCGAAGCTTTCGGCTCGCCTAAAGAGTTACTCGCAACATCTAAGACATATGCCAGAATGGCTATGCTCCAGGAATTAGACAAAGAGGAGGGCAAGTAAATGGAAGAAGAAAAACTTACATTAGCAACTGAACGCCACCTACCTCTTAGAGTGGTTCTTAAGAGAATGATTCCATATCTTGCAAAAGAGTGGTGGGCATTCCTCGTTGCTTTCATCTGCCTTGGTCTCCAGGTTGTTTTAGGACTTCTTATTCCTCTTATGCAAGAAGGCGTCATCGCACTTCTTGAAGGACAAGAAACCTCAATCACTCAGTTTACTGAGAAGATATTCTCCATGGACGCATTCAATGTCCCTGCATCTAAAGTCGGACTATATTGCATCATATCGCTTGGAACGGCGTTCATCCTGATTGCGATTGTTCAGCAAGTGTTCGTCCATATCGACACAATCGTTCTCTCTAGAGCGGGCGAACGCATCGTCTACAGGATGCGTAACGAGGTATTCGGACACATCGAGTCGATGTCCCAAAACCAGTTAACGCAGATGCCGGTTGGCTCACTTGTCACTCGCGTCGCAAACTACACGACAGACATTTCGAACTTATTCGTTTCAACAATCGTCAACATTCTTGTAAATGTTCTCACCGTCATTGGCGTATTTATCATCATGCTTGTCCTCAACCCAATCCTTGGATCTGTTATGGCAGGCTTCATGGTGGTCTTATTCATCTATAGCTATTTCTTTAACAAAATTGTTAATAAGCTATTCCACAAAGAAAGAAAAGCGGTATCCGATTTCAACTCATTCTTAACCGAATCCTTATCCGGTATGAAGATCATCCAAATCTTCAACAAGGAGAAAGATAAATATGAAGAATTCGAGAAAAAGAACAAAAATCTCTTCAATATTCACTTCAAAGTGGTTCTTTGCTTCGCTTTCTATCGTCCAGTCGTCAGCTTTATGTATTTCGCGGCGATTGGTGCAACATTCTATTTAGGCCCAGCATTATCTCTTGCCGGTCACGCTGTTGTTGCCTTCTATCTCTACCTTTCTTCATTCTTCAATCCAATCCAGAACATCGCTGACCAACTCAATAACATTCAGCGTGGCGCAACCGCTCTAGAACGTATCTTCAACTTACTTGATGTCAAACCAGAAGTCAGAGATGTCGAAGACGCTATCGAGTTAGGCGAAGTGCACGGCAAGATTGAATTCAGAAACGTCTGGTTCGCATATGTTGGAGAAGAATGGATCCTTAAGGATGTCAGCTTTGTTGTTGAGCCAAAGACCACATGCGCATTCGTCGGCGCAACAGGCGCAGGCAAGACAACAATCCTTGGACTCATCGCACGTAACTTTGAACCACAAAAAGGCGAAATCTTAATCGATGACATCCCAATCAATAAGATTAAACTTACAAGCTTAAGAGGCGCTTTGGGACAAATGCTTCAGGATGTCTTCTTATTCTCAGGAACCGTTAAAGACAATATCACGCTCCATGATGAGGATATCCCGATGGAAGACATCGAAAATGCCTGCAAATACGTCAATGCAGACTCATTCATCAATAAGATGCCTGAAGGTCTCAACTCCGAACTTGCGGAGCGTGGTGAGAACCTTTCTCAAGGCCAGAGACAACTCTTATCATTTGCTAGAACCGTTCTCCACGATCCTAAGATTTTAATCTTGGATGAGGCTACCGCTAACATCGACACCGAAACAGAGCATTTGATTCAGGAATCGCTTGAAAAGATGAAGTCCATCGGAACAATGCTCGTCGTTGCCCATAGACTTTCAACCATCCAGAAATCAGACCAGATCATCGTTCTCCATAAAGGCGTTCTCAAAGAAAAAGGAACGCATCAGGAACTCTTGAAGATGAGAGGCCGTTATTACAAACTCTATCAGGTTCAGTTCGAAGAGAAATAATATGGCTAGAACCTTTAAATTATTAACAATAAACGAACTTGATGACGTCATGGTTATCATAAATGACGCTATCGAGCTTCTTTCTCATCTCTCGCTTCAATGGCAGCAAGGCTATCCAAACGCAACTGTCATGGCAAGGGATTTGAGGAACGATTGGGTATATGGTCTTTTCGAGGACGATAAACTCGTTGCCATCTCTTCCCTTGTGCCTGGACTCAATGTCGACTATGTGAAAATCGATGGCGAAGGATGGACTTATCCAACAGGCGAAAACGATGCAACAATCCATAGAATCGCCGTAAAAGCCGGATATCATGGTAAAAAATACGGTATCGACATGGTTAAATTCATGATTGAGGAATCAAGACGTAGGGGATACTCATCCCTTAAGGCTGATACCCATATCACCAACATTGCTATGCAGCAGCTATGCCTCCAAAACGGCTTTACCTATAGGGGCATCATCTACATCCAAAGAGATGAAGAAGACAATTCCCGTCTTGCCTACGAGATTGTTTTATAAACAAGAAAAGTGGTATCCTAAAATATAACAGAGGTCAAAATTATGAACGTTGTCACAATTTCCCGTGAATTCGGTTCTGGTGGCCGTGAAGTCGGAAAGAGACTCGCGGACGCTTTAGGTTATGC
>JAKSVF010000050.1 GCA_024408235.1 Bacilli bacterium | reverse complement strand
TAAATTGGCCTGCTTTTGCATAAATTGCGGTTTTTAGGCTTAATTTTGCACAACCTCATCTTTTGGCAGAAGTATATCGAGTGAGAATATGCTGTTTGAGGCTTCTATATGGGTTGTTCCGCCATATTTTTCAACGAGATATATGATGCTTTTGACACCATATCCATGCCCTTTGTCAGTTTTGCTTGTCTTAGGAATTTCTCCATTGATGGAAAGTGAAGGTTTGCACCAATTCTCAACGTGCACGTAACACATGCCCCCGCGCTCAAATATCTTTAATTCTATATATCTTTTGCTTTTTTCTTTGCAGTTCAGGTTCGATTCTATTGCGTTTTCAATTATGTTTCCGAATATGGTATATACATCGTTGAATTTTATTCTTTCGATCAATGAACCGTCCGCGATGACGGATAGGGTTATATCATGCTTTGTGCAAGACATGCCCGCTTCGGTCAATACGCAATCTAAGGCTGGGTTTCCTGTCTTGCCTATCGAACCGTAGAACAATACGGATTTCTCTAATTCGTTGATGATTTCCTCTTTCTCTTCAACGTTGTCCATTTTCCTCAATGCTGCGATTTGGTGTTTCAGGTTATGGCAAATGGCACCAATCTCATCTGCGCTCTTTTTAGCGGTGTGATAATACTTACCTTCAAGGATGACTCTTTCTTCTAGTTGCTCATTTGATTCCTGCAGTTTCCCGATATTGAAGATGCCAAGTAGCATAGAAAGCATCAGGAGTGCTAAGCATGTAGAATATAGTTCATACCCTAGAGCTACCGTAATTGTATTGAAAATCTCATCTCTTCCGTGTCTTATGTAGACTCCCAAGACGATCATTATCAAAAAGAAGGCGACTTCGACGATGATAGAGGTGTTTGGAACTTTTGTGACCTGCTTTAATTTGAGTTTGTCCATGAGATAGAAGAAAACAAGATAAACGACGGTGTAAACAGCCCCGAGGAAGATCAAATATTTTAGCTTGCTATATTCATCTCCAACCGCAACACCTAAGCATCTCATTATGAATATGAATAAGTGGTGGGAGAAATTTTGTACAATAAGGGCCTCAACAATAAAGAACAAAGTCGATGGTGCTGGAAGATCAAAACAAATGTAGCATCCAGCGATTGTGAATAGATAAGCGATTGAATAGAAGACTAGATTCTGAAAGAATGGCGACATAAATGACATTAGTTCAGGCGTCTTATAAAAGGAAGATATCGCAAGCGTCAAAACCAAATATACAGCCAATCTAACCCAAAAATACTTTCTCTTAGGAAAGCGGCAAAACATCATGGCGGCAGGAATTAGCAACTGAAAATAAAACTTAATCATAAGCTTCTAAAATAAACCATCATGGCATCCATGAATTGCTTTTTGTGAGAACGTGATATAGGTAGGTTAAAAGCACCAACGAGCACGCTATCGCCTTTTATCAAATTTACGTGGGCCATATTGACCAAAAATGAGTTGTTACATCTGAAGAACTGCTTATCTAAAAGAGTTGGCTCTATGTTCTTCAAAGAGTCGCGAGATCTTATATCTCCTGTTACCGTCTTATATATCAAATAATGTTTGTCTGTCTCGATGTAGAAGATGTCCATTACGTCGACTTTGATATAGCCGTCGACTGAATTAATTACTATGTAATTATTCTTCAATCTTTTTTGTAGTTTTATCGCTTTTTCCATCTTGAGGGTAAATAGCAAATACTCAACAGGCTTAACGAGGAAATCCATGGCGTCGGCTTCGTATCCTTTAATTGCGTATCCTGCGTTATTCGTAACGAAGATGATTGTGCAGTTTTTGTCTCTCAATCTTAGTTTTTTAGCCGCGGTCATACCATCTAAGACAGGCATTTCGATATCCATGAACACTATATCGAACTGCTTTTCGCTCATAAGAAAATTCAATCCGTCAGCGAACCTCTCATATTTAACGTTTTCATCGGTTTCTGAGGCGTATTGGTCTATGTACTTCGAAAGCGTTGACGCATAGGTTGCATCATCTTCAACGATGGCTATGTTTATCATGGCGACATTATAGCAAATTGTTTTAAAAAATTATAATCGAGGCAAGAAAGACACAAAGTTGGCTTTGTTTGGCATTCATTCTTATACAATTTGGTTCTTGTAAAGAAAATCCTCCAAGTCCTATGAAATGTACCCCTAATCCTGGACAAAAACAGGAAAACGGTATTTTTTCATGAAATACGATTTAAAATTCAAACTTGATTGCGTCCGCAAGTATAAGGAAGGAAGACGCGATTCGTGTATCCATTATAATGAGCAAAGTTGATCTCCCCCTGGTCTCCATCCGTTTCGTATTCCAGACGAAGACTGATGATCTTTTTCATACCATCTTACGCGGAATAATCTACTTGCTGAAGTATAAGTGAGCCTCGTAAAAACGGTAATATATCTTACTTAACGGTCAGAAATATTAATTTAGGCAAAAACGAAAAAGCGGAATCAAACACCCAGTAATCCGGCCAAGTTGGGTTGTTCCTAATATGGAATAAGGTCTAAAGTAATTATTGGAAAACTCCCAAATACTATTATGGAAAATATTGGAAAACTCCCATTTTCGTAATATAATACTATTGGAAAACTCCTTGGAAACATTATGCTCAAAAGAAAAATAGAATCAGCAATAAATGCATATTTTGACGGTAGCAGAGATAAGGTCCTCATTATTGATGGAGCCAGGCAAATCGGAAAGACATATATTTTGAGAAAAATCGGTAAACAGCGTTTCCGCAACTATGTTGAAATTAATCTCAAGGATGATTTTGATGGGGAAAAACTATTTTCAGAAGAAAAAGTAAATACTATTGATAAGTTTTATCTACGACTTTCTTCAATTCATGGAGATATACTTGGAGATAAGGAAGATACGGTTATATTCTTGGATGAGATTCAGGTTTATCCACATTTGTTATCAATGTTTAAACCGCTGAGCCAGGATGCAAGATACACTTACGTCGCATCAGGGTCGCTTTTGGGTGTCACCCTGAGACATACATTCATTCCAATGGGTTCAATAACGGAAATAAAAATGTATCAACTTGATTTTGAAGAATTTCTATACGCAAATCATGTGGGTTCTGAGGTTATTTCGTATCTTAGAGATTGCTTTGAACGCCTAAGACAAGTTGAGCCGGCAATGCATGAGACAATTTTGCAAAGGTTTAAGGAATATATTTTATGTGGTGGCTTGCCTGATGCGGTTACCGAGTTTGTTACAAACAGGAACGTTATGAGGATGAGAGACGTACACTCTTCCACTTATTCTTACTATAAAGATGATTGTTCCAAGTACGATTCGGAACACAGGCTGAAAATAGCTAGGATTTACGATATGTTACCGTCTAACATGGAAAACAAAGTCAAGAGACTACAGGCCAACAAAATTTCCGGAAACAAGAAGGATACCCTCGCAAAATACCTTGATGAATTTGACTATTTGATTTCTTCTGGAATCGCAAACGATGTGAGAGCGGTTAGCAATCCGGTGTTCCCGTTGGTTGAGTCCAGTAGCAAGAATCTGATTAAGCTATATTTCAATGATGTTGGCATATTAACAAACATCCTATACAAAAATAATGTGGATGCAGTGCTTAGCGTTGATAAAGGGCCAAACCTCGGTTCGGCTTATGAAACGGCTGCGGCAATGGAACTAAAATCTCATGGCCACGATTTGTATTATTTTGACAGCAAAAAAGTTGGAGAAGTTGATTTTTTGATTAACGACTACAACAATTTGGGCGTGTTGCCAATCGAAATAAAATCTGGAAACGACCAAAACAATTATAGAGCTATTCCAAAATTGGTTGATCCTCACGGAAACTATAAGATGCATCTAGGATATGTATTTGGAAACAAGAATGTCTGCAAAAAAGAAGGAAACATCATCACGATGCCTATCTATATGATAATGTTCATATAATGCGTGCAGAAAGATCATCGCATTTAGTGCAACAGGTACTTCAGCTAAGTATCAGAGAGAATTAGCTAAGGCTATCAAGAACGCTCGCTTCATGGGATTACTCCCAGGATCAGGACAGAGATAAACTCTTGTGTAGCGGGACGATCGCGATTTCCCCCAAAAGGACAATTCGCTCTTCCCTCACAGATGCAAAAAACATGAACTAGGCCATCGCAGAAGCGGTGGTCTTTTTCTTGCCTAACCACGCTTGTTATGAGTAATGGCGATGTGGGCTTATTATCAATATCTTTTAACTCAACAACACGTTTATTGAACGTACGTATTCAATTCCTACAGACTCGTCTATAGCATAGTACTTGAAATAGTCGTCCTGGATCATGCTAAATGGGGGGTGCTTTGGAGAATACCTAAGCTCTAGGTTCCTGTAATCTAGCGAGATGCTGAGGCACATCTTCCCGTAACCGCTGAAGAAACCGCCGTATTTCTCGTCAGCAGATTTGTATCCCTTTCTCTTCTTGCCGTATCTGGTTTCGCCAATCGTTGCCTCTGCGTTGGACAAAAGGGTATGTACGAGCAACTCATCGTCATGCTTTTTGACGCGGTCGTCCTTATACACATAGTTGCAGTTATCGTCATCCTTGTTATTGAATTGAAGGTCAAGGAACGTTTTGAGAGAAAAACAGTCATACTCCGATTGGAGGAAATGGCTCGCCTCCGCCTTATCGGTCACGGAGATGCCAATTACAACCGCTACAGGTACAGACAACACGATTGGGATGATCGCTATTAATGCTTTGTTTAGTGTTTTCATGGTTACTCCTCAAAGAAATCTATTATGCTGTTTGCAAAACATAATCTCTGTGAAAGTGGGGCATTTCTTGATGTGCTAAGCAGCAGGTACCTCATGTATTCATTTCCGTCCTCTAAATCAGAAATGGATCCGTTTCCATTTAATCTAAGCCTCATAAAATCATACACCTTAGCTCTGAAAACATCATACCCAACGAAATTAAAAGAATCTCTGTTATGTTGAATAACATTTGAAACAAATCGTTGTTTTCTTGATGAAAATGAAGTGTTGATTGCGTAGTAAATATTGAATGAAAACTGAAAATCAAATCCGTTTCCGGTTAGATTCAGGGCTATGTTTAAGGCATCAATGTCCGCCAATAAATCGGAGAATGGAAAATAAGAATTAGGGTTTTCGAGAGAATTGTTTAAAAAATCATAATTGTAAAGCGCTGAGCTTTGCTGATCATATAGTCTCCTAAACTCT
Source organism: Bacilli bacterium (assembly GCA_024408235.1). GTDB lineage: Bacteria > Bacillota_I > Bacilli_A > RFN20 > CAG-826 > UBA4951. The sequence continues at coordinate 3,293 of JAKSVF010000050.1, read as the reverse complement.
GTTTGCATATCGCCTCCCCAAGTGAATATATCCTCCAATATATTGCAGTTGTGCGCGTGGTTTGCCGAATAATTCGAACCATCTATCAAGTCTATTGATGCAAACATATGACACAGATCTATTTTTTGGTTGTTTTCAGTCGGGTCGTTTACGCCGAAATGTTCTGTTACAACGTTGTGATACACAGTGTTTGTTGAACTGTCGCTCGCCAACACGGAACCAAAGTACCTCTCAAACGAGAGCATATCATGCCTCTTGTTTCTCACGTTAGATATGTATTCGGCATTTGGGGCGCCGGCATAATAATTCCAAATGGATGTTGTGTACAATGAATTGAATGATCTGAAATATCCACACACATCATCCAATAGGCCTTGAGAGAATAACTCATTTTCTGAACAATAACATAACTGGTTAAACATGAACTGGAATGACTCAAAGCTTGAGTCTATTTCCCTATATCCCGTTATTCTTCCTAATTCCGCTGTCGCTTTATAAAAAATGATTGGAATTCCATTTTGATCAAAATAGATATTAATATCTCTTCCGCCAGCGTCTGCTGCGAATAATATGTCTTCCTCATCTTCCTCGATTCTGATCCATGTTTCTGAGTCAACCGGAGTGGTTTCTACATAATACCCGATGAACTCCGTTGTCTGTGTCGACTCGGTGTTTAGGAGCAACGGGTTGCATGCGCCCAAAAGGCTGATGGCGTTCAATAATGTCATACCCCCATTATATGATGGCGGCGCTTGTCCGGGCTTGATGTCGGCATGGTTTGCGGTTTTTTGGTCAAGATCCGTGCGCGTTCCGAATTACGACGCGCAAGAAAGTCTGCTACTTCACAAAAAACAAGGTTAAGTACATCGACTACAAGGACGTCGAACTCTTACAGAGATTCATCAATCCAGACGGAAAGATCAGCCCACGTAGCGCAACAGGTACTTCAGCTAAGTATCAGAGAGAATTAGCTAAGGCTATCAAGAACGCTCGCTTCATGGGATTACTCCCAGAATCAGGACAGAGATAAATTCTTGTTGTAATAGAACAGATCTAATTTATCTGAACAGAACAAAACAAATCTCTCTCAGAACGCAGTTAAATCTTTATCTACGGTAGATACAATCAATAGTCTCAATATATAGTAAGAAACTACAATTGAAAAATGTGAAATCATTATTTCACGCTAAAAAAGGGCAATTTCGCGCTATGAAACATTTCTTGTTTTGCTAAACAGGGAACGGTTAGGGTATTCTTATAGTTAGAATATTATATAGTTATGGTTATGGTAAATGTTGCTATCATAGATGATGACAAGATTGACAGGCATCGACTTAAAGAAGCCCTTAATTATGTATCATCGAAGAAGGGGGTTGCCTTTCAAACAAAAGAGTTTTCGAGCGGTGAAACCTTCATTTTTGATTATAAATCGTCATTCGATCTTGTCCTTATGGACATTGAGATGAGCGGCCTTAATGGAATTGAAACAGCAAAAAAATTAAGGGAAATTGATAAAGATATTATTATTGTTTTCGTTACCAATATGGCTCAACTCGCTATTAACGGGTATGAGGTTGAGGCTTTAGATTTTATAGTTAAACCTATAACTAATGAGTCATTTTTCTTGAAGATGGTGAGGGTTCTCAGCCGTATCAAGGAAAAGACTGATGACGCAATTCTTGTAAAAACAAATGAAGGATTTACTAAGGTTTATCTCGATCGACTCAAATATGTGGAATGTCAAGGTCACACTCTCATCTACCACACATTGGATATAAACATTAACGAATATGCAACAATTTCTTCTTGTGAGAAAAGGCTTACGAGTTCTAATTTTGTCAAATGCAATAGAGGATATATTGTCAATATGAATTATATTTCCACGATAAAAAAGAGAGCTTCAACCATCATCGTTGGAACGGAAGAAATTGTCGTGTCAAGGCAGCTTTTGAAGAGTCTAATCACTAAATACGCCGCCTTTATTGGAGGGTAGTGAATGGAAATCATTAGCAAATATACCTACATGACCTTTGTTCTTATGTGCCAGATGGTCTTCTTGTGGAACTATCCAAAGCAAAAAATGTTCGTGCCAAAACTTATTGGATCGTTTGCTTCATCAATTGTAACTTGGCGTTTATTGTCTCTTTTGGAAGAACATACCTGGACCATGCTAAACCCAATTGGTCACTTTTTCGTTCTTTTTATATCCGTACTTATGAGTTCAGTTTATTATCTTTGGACATTTAAGGCTTCTTGGGTTGCAATTTTCAATGGGTGTATGGCGGGAGTGGCCTTTCAACACATTGGATTCAATGTGTCGTTATTGATTAGATTAGTTGGTTTCCCAAATCAATATGGTATTCTAATTGAGTTTTTATGTTGTTTACTTCTTGTTGCATGCTGTTTTGTGCCATGTGGTAGATATATTAAAAGATATAAGTGCTATGAGAATATTTATTTATCATCAACTATCATAGCTTCAATAGTTGTATTGGTCTCAATCGGTTTGACGAGATTGAAATATGAGACTCATGTCGAAGGAAACAAAATGTTTACTATATTGATTTCCTCTTATGCAATTATTTCTTGCTCGTTAGCGGTTTTTTTACAATTCACTTTCTATAGCTTTTTTGAACTGAGAAAAGAAAATGAAATCATCAGGAGAATGAGGGATGAAGAAGCTAAACAGTACAGGCTAGCGAAGGAAAACTATGACCTCATTAACATTAAGGCTCATGATATAAAACATTTTATGAGCCATCTTAAGGAAGAGGATTCATCAAAACTTGAAGACATAAAAACCTCCATTCAAATGCTAGAAAACTTTTATGACACGGGATTTGTTGAATTGGACGTAGTCTTGAATGAAAAGGCACGTCTATGCGCGAGCGAGGGCATCTCTTTTACATATATGGGGGATTCAGCATCCCTTAAATTCATGAATGAACTCGATATATATTCTCTTTTTGGCAATATCATTGATAATGCCATAGAGGCGGTCAGAGAGGTTAGTTGCAAAGAAAGAAAAACAATTTCTTTGGTAGTGGAGAACAAAGGTGGAATAACAAATATTAGCTGCATCAATTATTCTATCCACACAATCGACCCTAAAAAAGGCATCCCAACTTCTAAGAAAAAAGACAAAGACTATCATGGCTATGGACTTAAATCCATAAAGCGAATTGCTGAAAAATATGGTGGAGATGTCAATATTTCGTGCGAGCATCACACATTCAATATCACAGTTTATTTACTGCCTGAATAACAAAATACGATTCAAAAGCCCTCCTTTA
>JAKSVF010000005.1 GCA_024408235.1 Bacilli bacterium | reverse complement strand
AGCTGAAACGGGATGAACGTGAGTAAATATTTTCCTTCAGCGATTGTTGAGAAAATCTCAATAAAGACATCCATTGCAATGAAATAGATAGCGGCAAAGCCAAGAATCTTCGTGTTCTTTTTCTCGTTAGCCTCCCCGGAATTCTTCGCTCCGAGTATCGCTCCACCAATTAAAGCCAAGATCATCAATACGATTCCAAGGATATGTTGCCAGCCAAATGATTTTGGTTGTGTTGACCATTCAATAAACATACATGCACTCCTTTTTGTGAAAGCATACATTAATTAATAATTTTTGTTTATATTAAAAAGAAGATTTCGGGTGCGGAAAAAACGCCAAAAGAAAAGGCCTACTAGGCCTCCTCAAAATTGTTATCTCAAAATATCACTGTATATTGGGGTGTATAGAAGTCTTTTAATCTCTTCTTTATCGTTCGTCATGCCCCTAACCCACATAGTCTTAGACACCAGAGATTCAATGGTCATGTCGTATGATTCGAGCAAGCCATATTTAGCTTTAATGGATTTTCCAACCTGGTAAACATCAAGATCAGAACCCTCATATTGAACTTGGGTTGTAATGATTACGGTCTTATCCTTGAAATCAGGGAATTCTTCCTCAAGATAAGTCGGAAGCCCTCCTACACCAAAACCCTCAATAATCACAGCGTCGTAGTTCTTAAGGGCAAAATACAACTCTTTATGATTTAGGCCAGGCACCAGTTTTAGCACCATGACATTCGTATTGAAGTCAAGGTAGAATGCGACATCATCGTCCCGGTAGTTCTTATTGATGTATTGGATTACTTTCTTATCTATGATTCTTGCGATTTCAGGATAATTAACACTCGTAAAAGCGTTATATGATTTTGAACGGACCTTCTTGGCTCTTGTTCCAATTATAACTTTGTTATCGAAGACGATTGTAACACCATAAGCCCCATCAAATGATGCATATATGAGCGCGTTAGTTAAATTGTTTCTAGCATCATTATCCCTCATATAAATCGACTTCTGAGAACCCGTAAATACAATAGGCTTTCTGGAGTTCTGAACCATATAGGATAAAGCGGACGCTGCATACGCCATCGTGTCGGTGCCGTGAGTAACTACGAATCCATCGTAATCTCCGTATTTATCTTTGATTGTTTTTGCGACCTTTGCCCAATGGCTATAAGTCATATTTGTACTGTCCAAATTGAATAATTGGATGCAGTCCACTGTACATAAATCGCTTAGATCATCTAAATAGGATAAAAGCTCATCTCCATCTAAAGCCGGAGCAAGGCCGTTATCGTTAACTTTGCAGGCTATTGTGCCGCCTGTTGCAATAAGTAAAATCTTTTTCATCGCTAATGTTTTAAGTGTTCAAACATTTTCTAGCAAGCAAAAAAGCATTCAATGCTGGTAAGTTCATTGAAAATTCGTCAAAAAATAGATCAAATCTTGCTTACAAATTATTATGTTTTGTCCATTAAGAAAAGATAAAAAATGACAGTGTTAGTCGATATAATTCGGTTATTCATAACTAATCGGTATGTCGGTAAAAGATTACCATTTGCACTATTTTTTATGAATCTTTAGATTTGGTCGAAAGAATTTGTGTTTGATGCATTGAAGCACAAATAAAGTGCTCTATATGGAATCTCATACGCATGTAATAATACTCACGCGAAAGGGGCACTACTATGATTGCAAAAACAACAAAAATAGGTGGCGTAGATAACTTGCTTTCCAAGCGTCCAGCCCTTCCAGCTCCAATTCCGGATTATGTCTATATTGCGGTTGAGAACGGAAGATGCGCAAAAGCTGATATCTATGTCAAAGAAGGCGACCACGTCAATTTGTGTCAGTTAATCGGCATGAGACACGGCCCATTCTTCGACCAGCCAATCCACTCAACAGTCAGTGGTACAATGGTCAAAATTGAAAAGCACTATCATCGCTGCGGCAAACTCGTTAACTTCATGAAAATCGAGAATGACCGCCTTGATACGCTTGATCCATCCGTTAAAGACAGAACCCCTGAAGAAGTTGCTGCATTAACAAAAGAAGAGATGATCAAAATCATCGAAAACTGCGCTTGTGTTGGTTTAGGAGGTTCAGGATTCCCTACCCACGTCAAGTTACAGACAAAAGAAAAGATTAACCACATCTTAATCAACGGTATCGAATGCGAACCATACCTTGATACAGACCAGAGATTCATGCTCGACAAGACAAAAGAAATCTTTGGTGGTACAGCACTCCTCATGCAGATGTTTGATTGCCACGACGCAAGAATCTGCGTTAAGGAAACACACCCAGAAATCATCGCTCACTTAAACGAGATGATCGACAAGTACTATCCAAATCAGGGCATCACGGTCTCTCCGATGAAGAACTTCTACCCTCAGGGATGGGAAGTTGCAATGGTAAAGACAGCCTTAGGCATCAAGATGGCTCCAGGCAAGATTCCACCAGCATATGGAATCATGAACGTCAATGTCACAACCGCCGCAACAATCTACGAAGCAATTTGGCACAACAAGCCAATCTACGAAAGATATATGTCAGTTAATGGCGATGGCATCAACGCCCCAAGCAACTTCATCGTTCGTGTCGGTACTCCTGTCATCAACTTAATCCACATGGCAGGCGGATATAAAGGCGATGAAAACAAAGTTCTCATCTTCGGCGGACCTATGATGGGCGCCGCAATCCCAAACGAAGACTGCATCGCAACAAAGACAGTCACATCTCTCATCGTCATGAATGAGAGCACAAAACCAGAGGCAGCATGCATCCGCTGCGGATCTTGTGTCTTATCTTGCCCACAGGGACTTCAGCCAGTCCTCATCATGGAAGCAGTTAAGTCAACAAACCGTGAGATGATTAAGATGCTAAATCCTCTCAACTGCATGGAATGCGGATTATGCACTTACAGCTGCACATCAGGCATCCGTGTCACTGATTTCGTAAGGAGGGCAAAGCTTTTAGCAAAGCTATAATATTATGCAATTTGTTAAAGAAACAGCTCCACACATCAAGCGTAAAGACAATTTGATGTGGATGCTCCTCAACGTAATAATCGGATTAGCACCTGTTTGCATTTGGGCATGGGTAGCATATCCATTATCCGCACTACGCATCTTCCCGCTCGCATTAGCAACATGCGTACTATGTGAGTTCCTTTTTATCCTTATCGTCAAAAAGAGCGTTAAGGAGTTCAAGATTGAGAATATTTTATCCTCAATCATCACCGGAATGATTTATTCCCTCTGCTTACCAACAGAGCTCGGATTTGCAAGCGGAACAGGCTACTTCGTCGTAGTCGCAGGCGCTGCAATTGGCATTGTCTTAGGTAAGTTGGTATTTGGAGGACTTGGTAACAACATCTTCAACCCAGCAGCCTTAGGCATGATCGTCGTAAGACTCTTCTGGGGCGGCATCTCTGGAAACGCCGCAGGCACAGCAGGCATCATTGATTCCACAATCACATCAGGTGCTACTGCATTAGGTGTCTTAGACATCACAACAGTTCCTCTCTTTGATTTATTACTTGGTAGAATCCCAGGATCGCTTGGCGAAACATTCCACCTCGCTATCCTCGTTGGACTCGTCTACTTATTAGTCACAAAGACAATTGACTGGAAAGTCTTGGTCTCATACCTTGGCACGTTCTGCGTCTTAGTGCTCACAGCCGGAGTCGTTCTCCAGATTAAGGGCGGCGCATTCTTCGGTCAGTATGCTCTCTATCAGTTATTATCGGGCGGCGTCTTATTCGGTGCTGTCTATATGATTACCGACCCAGTAACCGGACCGGTTGGCGATCCAGCACGTGTATTATTCGGTGCGTTCGCGGGCGTTGTCACAGTCGCAATCCGTTTACTCGCTGGAACAGAAGGCGTTGGATTCTCAATCCTATTCGCTAACATGATCGCTCCAGTTCTCAACTACCCACAGTGGTCATCATCAAGATGGAAAAAATGGCACTTCATCACTGCAGGCGTCCTCGCAGGCGTTGCACTCTTGATCGTCATTGTCCCACTTGCAATGAAATAAGGAGGGCAGAACATGAATATACTTAAGAATACTTATGTAAAGTGTGCTCTCGTCCTTAGCTGCATCTGCGTTGCTTCAGCCGGTTTAATCGGTGGACTCAACGCCGTAGCTGAATACTACAAAGAAACACACAAATCAACAGAAGCACCTGCTCATATCAAAGCGTTAAAGTCGGGTGCAAACTTCGTTGAAGTTGAAAACTTTACACCAACATCCTTCACAGGAAACAATACAAAATCAACAATCACAGCAGTCTATGCCCTCATGGAAGGCGGCAAACCTACCGGATATGCATATGAGGTCAACTGCGGTAAGCCTGTTAAGACAGACGTTGTCTTCTCGGTCTTATTCGAAGGACCTGCAACAGAGGCAACTAAGAACTCAGTCAAACCATCCGCTATCAACCTCGTTGAAGGCGGCATGATGGGCGGAGACGCAGGATATGACGTCAACGTCGCTAAACTCGGAGACTCAATTGTCGCTGGTACAGCTAGCATGAACGATGAATCAGGCGTCGTATCTGGTGGCACAAAATCTCAGAAGTTCCTTCTTGATGGTCTCCAGTTCGCTAGAACAGACTATGTCGCACGTATCAACGGTGGTTCAGTCACTCCAGTTGAAAAAACTCCATTAGAAGAAATCTATGGTGATAACTTCAAATCTTCAACAGAGGATACAACATTCACAAAATTAACAGGTACAACTGATAACTGCTCATATGAGATCACAACACGTTACGAAGTAACATTGAAAAACTCAACAGTAACAACAGCATATGCTGGTGAGACATCATTCACCGATCCAGAAGAAGGCGGAACAAACAAAGTCGCAATCGTCGCAGCATTCTCTGGAGACAAGACAACTGTCACCCTTGATGGTTACAAACTCACAAAGAACACTGGCTATAACGATTACAAGACATGGCTCGAAAAAATTAAGGCCGGAACAGTCTCATTCGATGACGAAAGTGCAGTTGAAACAGGCTCTACTTACTCGACAAAAGCCGTTCGCGACATGCTCTTAGCAATGCGCCAAGACTACATCGCAAACTACAAGTCTGAAATCGGAAAATTATATGGAGCGGACTATGTATCTGATGTTGCCGATGAATTCACAGCATTAGCCGCTACAACAAGCCACTGCTCATATGAAATCTCAAAACGCTACACGGTTACACTTACAAGCGGAACTGGCAAGGCATATGAGGCAACAACCTCATTCCAGGACCCAGAAGGCGAAACAGACGTCATGAAGTTCATCGCTGCATTCAGCGGAACAGCAACAGACGTTAAGCTAAATGGGTACAAGTTCACAAAGAATATCTCTTGGGACGATTACAAGGGATATGTCGATGGCGTTAAGGCCGGAACAACTAGCCTTGATGATGAAGGTGCGGTACACACCGGATCAACATTATCCACAAACGCTGTTCGTGACACATTATTAGCAATGCGTGCTGATTACATCGCATCGCTTGGAGAATAGGAGGTAGGATTATGGACCAGAAACAAAGCAAATTAAGAGTCTTCTTAGATCCACTCTTAAAGGCGAATCCATTATTCGTCATGGTACTCGGTACCTGCCCTGCATTAGCAGTTACAACTTCCCTTGAATCCGCTATCGGCATGGGCCTTCTCTTCACATTCGTCGTATTCTTCTCAAACCTCATCATCTCGGCTCTTCGCAAGATCATCCCAGATGAGGTTAGAACCCCTTGCTACATCGTTGTTATCGCAACATTCGTCACTGTAGTTAAGATTCTCTCATCAACATTCCTCCCAGAACTCTACAACTCACTTGGCGTCTTCGTTTCATTGTTAGTCGTCAACTGCATAGTCTTAGGTAGAGCTGAGGCATTCGCAAGCCAGAACACAGTCGTTGATTCAATGTTAGACGGCGTTGGAAACGGCATCGGCTACACATGGGCAATTGCTGCAATCGCACTTGTTCGCGAGGTTCTTGGTGCAGGTACACTTACATTCGGAAAAGTCTTCACATTCATCCCAAAGGTCACATTACCAATCCTTGGTGGATTCAAGAATTCCGACTTCTCAATGGCTATGCCAGTATTCAAATCTTCAGCTGGTGGCTTCTTGGTGTTAGGTATTGCACTAGCAATCATTGCCGCAGTAAATAACCACAAAGAACAAAAAGCTAAAGAAGCAGCTAGAGCTGCAAAGGCAGCGGCAGCTGCAGCAGCTAAAGGAGGCAATAACTAATGGCGTACATAGTTTCATTCATTCTCGCTATCGTCTCCTATATGGTCATCGATAACGTCATTCTCTCAAGATACTTCGGCATCTGTTCTTTCATCGGAGTTGGCAACAAAGTCAAATCCGCAGTAGGAATGGGCTTGGCGGTCACGTTCGTCACCATGATGGCTGCACTCGTCTGCTGGCCAATCTACACATTCATTCTTGTTCCTGCAAAGATGCAGTACATGGATACAATCGTATTCATCTTAGTCATTGCTTCTTTAGTGCAGATGGTCGGATTCTTCATTAAGAAGAAATCAATCAGCTTATACAAGACACTCGGCATCTATCTACCACTCATCACAACCAACTGCGCAGTTCTTGGCGTCGTCCAGAACAACACCGCATACGACTTCGGTCGTTCAATGGCAAACGCTCTTGGAACATCGCTTGGATTCGTCCTCGTCATCTTCCTATTCGCTTGCATCCGTGTGAGACTTGAAGGTGCAAACGTTCCTAAGGCATTTAAAGGCGTTCCAATCGCTCTCATCGTCGCTGGCTTAATGGCTATCGTCTTTATGGGGCTCGGCGGAATGATCGATTTAGGATCCTGGGGACTCATCTAATGAGCCAAACCGGTTACATCATCATCGCTATCGCAATCGTAGTTGCTCTTGTCGCAATATTCACAATCAGCTTTGTGGCGTACATAAAAACACCGCCACCAGCTGGATGCGAGAGAGGCAAGGGCCCTAACTGCGAGAATTGCGAACAATCAAGCTGCAGATTCTACGCTTATGCGGAAGAAAGAGCAGCCAAAAAGCTGAAGGAAGAAAAACCTTCAACCAAGAAAGGAAATGAATAACATGGATATTTTATGGGCAGTCCTATTGATGCTCGGATTAGCAATTGCATTATCATGCTTAATCGTTTTATTCTCTGTTGTCTTCCACGTTGAAGAAGATCCTAGAGTCGACTGTGTTGCTAAGATGCTCCCAGGAGTTAACTGCGGCGCTTGCGGAAAGGCAGGATGCCACGACTTAGCAGATGCTCTTGTTAACGGCGAAATCAAAAAAGTCACCGCTTGCAAGGCTGGTAGAAAAGACAAGAATTTCGATCCGATCATCGAGTATTTAAACTCAACACCTGGACCGGACGGAACAAAAGTCACTGTCACAATGTAAAAAGATATAGGACACAATTTGTGTCCTTTTCTTTTTCTTGTAGACGGGGTAGCACTTTCGTATCATATAGCCATGAAAAAGAAGCTGAACGTTTTGTTATTAACTCCAATGTTGCTCGCATCATGCGCGTTAAAGCCAATCGAGGAAACGCAGACTCCAATCAGCGTCCTTGCGTTCGGAAGCTTTTTCACATGCAAATACATGGCCACTTCTGGGGAAGCCGGAAGAGAAGTATTCGACTTTGTGACTAAAGTCGATATGCTCGCCGATCCATACACGGATTATATGGGGGTGAACAATCTCTACCGCATAAACAGAACTCACGAGGCAGTCAAAGTGGATCAAGTTCTTTTTGAACTTATAAAACAATCCATAGATTTAAAAGAGAAGACAGAAGGTAACTTTAATCCGTTCATGGGAAAGATTACTTCATTATGGAAGACAACCCTTTTTGGGGCTGAATATGACTTGGACTTCACCGGACCTACTGCTTCTTCAATTAATGAGGCAAAAGCCCTCATTCCCGCCCTTTTAGAGGAAATGAACGGTACGAATGTTGAACTAGATGAGGCTAACCTAACAGTTAAGAGAATTGGTGATGGATATATCGACCTTGGCGGACTAACCAAAGGTTATTCGGTTGAAAAGGTTGAGAGAATACTTGAGAGATACAATGTCTCATCATACCTAGTAAATGGCGGGCAAAGCTCCTTAGGCTTAGGAAAAGGACCAAACGGCGGTCCATTTAAAGTTAATCTCATGTACAGCAAAGAAGAAAATGAGAACAGTTTCTCATTAAGTGAGATTGATACATCCACTTCCGCTATATATGAGCAATTCGCAACGGTTGATGGCGTCACCTATTCACATATCATTAATCCGAATACAGGCCTTCCATTAACCGACTATTCTATGGCTTTCTTGTCGGGCGAAGATAGCGCACTTTTAGATGCATTCTCAACAAGTTGCATGATCGCAGGCCCAGAGAAATCGGAAGAATGGGCGAAGAAATATAACTTCACATACTCTTTATATAGCGATGAAGGCGGCTTCACAAAACTCGTCGCTGAATCAGACAAACTTACAAAGGCTAGAATCTAGTGGAATTAGAAGAGAAGATTGAACAACCTAGCAACAAACCGGAGAAAAAGAAGAATTTCTTCTTCAAGCATCTCTGGGATTTTGTGCTTTTAGGCACTCTTTTAATCGGAACAGCCTCCGTTTATATCGGTAGAGCCATCATAAACAAAAAAGATATCAATCAAGATCTAGTCGCAACCGTGCTGTTTGAAGGAAACAAGATAGAAATCACCGATTCTCTCGGGAAGAACAGAAATCCATTTAATTTGGGTGATGTGAGTGAGTATGAAGAGTTCGAGATTACAGGTAGACACACCACTCTTACGATAGCAATCAAACACAATTCCATTTGTGTAAAAGAATCAGGATGCCCTGGACAAGAATGTGTGCATGAGGGATGGGTAAGTAAGGCAAATCATCCAATTGTATGCGCGCATAACGGAATCTATATAGAAATAGAGTCCAGCAACTGGGGTGAAATAACGCAGGGTTAGTTATGAAGAAGAAATTCACGGTCAAACAATTAACACTGCTGGCAATGCTACTATCTCTTGCCTTGGTACTGAGCATTGCGGAAAGCTTTATCCCATTTGGCATACCTGGATTAAAACTTGGATTAGCAAATATGGTCATATTGCTAGCCATCTACTACTTTGGGTTCTGGGTCGCTCTTGCAATTGATGTCTTAAGGGTACTTATCTCATCTATTGCCGTAGGAACATTCCTCGCAATGGGCTTCGCGATGTCCTTGGCGGGAGCCTTACTCAGCTTCTTCGTGATGTACATTTTCTACAGATGGTTGAAGATATTCACGCCAGTAGGCACATCAGTAGCGGGTGCGTACTCACACGCATTAGCTCAGATTCTCGTTGGGGTTATATACCTCGGCACCTGGGGCGTATTCTACTACTTCCCGGTAATGGCAATCGCTTCAGTAATAACAGGTACATTTAACGGATTCATCGTTGAAATGATCCTCAACAACAAATATCTATCTCAAGCCGCGGGGTTTGAAAGAGAGAAGGCTTCATAAATTGAGGCCTTTTAATTTGGCAAAAGAAAACCCGGCTTTTCAGTCGGGTTTAGTTTCGCAATTTAATTTAGTTTTAAATTATTTTGCAGCCTTTTCAGCATCAGCGAGGACTTTGATGTATGAATCATAGCCTTCTTTGACCTGGTTGAAGTCTGTCCATGTAGCGCCTGTCTTTTCGCCATCGACTGTCCAGTACTTCTTGCCTGCATCGTCAGCATCTGCCTGAGTAGCTGCTAAGCACTTTTCTGCACCATACTTAAGGAATGCTTCGACTGTTGCATCACGGTTAGCTTTCCAGTTGAATCTCTCTCCACCGTAGCCGTTCTCTTCCTTGCTTAAAGCCTTCTTTGTGTGGACGCCTGTTGCACCGTTGGTCTTAACTTCGTCTGCCATAACTGCTTTGTAGTAAGCTTCGCAAACTGTAGCCTGTGAGAAGTCTGCGCCTGTGTATGAGAGTGCGCCTGCTTCTGAAACTGTAGCTGTTAATGTGTATGTGCCGAAAGCGACTGTCTTGTAGTAAGAAACTGTCTTTTCTGCTCCGTGGTCAACGATTGTACCTGTGACCTTTGCGTCAGCTGCGACTGTGTCGTCTGCAGTGACGTATGCTGGTAAGCAAACTTCTCCGAGTGTAGCTGCTGTAGCCTTGCCGTCTGTAACTGTGACTGTCGCACCAGCAACATAGGATCCGCCGTGGCAAAGTGCATATGCTTCGCCTGTTTTTGCCTTTGGTCCACAAGCTGCGAGTAATGATGCTGCAGCAACGAGGATCATGACTTTGTTCATATTCTTCATTTAGTTTTTTTCCTTTCTAAAAAACCACCTATCTTCTGTAGGCCTACACAATATATATGTAGTGTGCGCGTGTTGCAATAAAATTGACAAAAAACAGTGCTATTTTCTTACAAATATATATTACAAAGTGATATTTTTTATCGGTTAGATGAGACTAATTTAAATAATTTTTCTTTAATTTATCACTAATTGTCATATTTTTTAATTGACGGAATTTATTAAAAAGTTGCTTTATAGTTATCAAATATTTTGTTCTTTTTTATTCTATCTGGCCATTCTGCTATTAGTAGAACGCTTTAACTGACCATATTACTGTTTTTCTTTGTATAACGAGCTTGTTTAGTGTAGAGTTTGTTTGCTAAAAAGCAAAAGAGAAAAATCGATATGTCAAACACTAAGAAAATAAAAGCAAAGAAAGTTAATAACACCCCTAAGAAAAGCACGCTAGGCACAATTTGGGGCGGAACCAAATATTTCATGAGCTCATGGCTCAAGAATGACACCTGCGTTGATGCAAGAACAAAGAAATGGTACTGGGCAGTCCTCATCGCCATTGTCTCTCTCATCATCGCTGTCATCCCAACAATGGTCAACTCATTCAAGGTCAAAGGCGCTAGCTTCCTTGAAGGCGTCACCTACAACATTGATTCTCAGCTTAACGCATTCACAAACGATTTGAAGGCAAAGGATATCAACCTCAAGATTGAAAATGGAACAATCTCCGATGTCAGTGAAGTAACAAAAACATGGGCTGAGCAATATGGAGAATGCTACAAACATGTGGTCACGATTGATGTTGCTTATGCAGACAACGAGACAGGAGTAATCGTTGAAACAAAGGAAAAATACGTTGATTTCGCAGCATATTATTTCCCAGAAGCAGTCTATGCTAAGAAAAATAAGAAAGACACAACAAAGACATTGTCCGAATGCATGACTGAAGTTATGAACGGAAAGAACCCGGTTGCTGATGGAGAAGCTGTTGGAGAAACATACACAATCAATGCGCTCTTTATCGGAAAAGATTCATTCTCAGTTGTTAAGTACCGCGGAATTGATGCAAAGTCAGCTCAGGTCAGCAGAACATCATTAACATGCAAGTTCGATGGCAAAAACGCAGCAGGCGAAACATCATACTTACTCACAAGCCTAATTGGAGCGGATAAGAAAGAGACAATCGAGAACTGGAAAGTCTTCCTTACAAACTCATATAACTCAATTAAGATTGCAACAGGTTGGTCATCAACCGGAATCACATTCGGAATCTACACAGCTTTGACAATCCTCTTCGGATTCGTTGTCTGGATCATGACAAGAGGCAAGAACAACCCATTCCGCATCTACAAGTTCTGGGAATGCCAGAAAATCGCATATTGGGCAGCATTTGCTCCTGCAGTCTTAGGAATGATTCTCGGATTCTTCATGTCCAACATGGTCATGTTAGGATTCATCCTCTTCTTCGGCGTTAGAATCATGTGGATGTCCATGAGATCCTTAAAGCCATATCAGGACGATAAGAAATAAGAAAAAGCCCTCAGCCGCGTAATGACTGAGGGTTTTCTATTAGTCTCCGTAATCAGAGCCTCTGCTCTTGTCTTCGACAAATACGCAAAGCGGATCGGTGATATCAGTGATTTCTCTTAAGATATATCCATCTTTATCAAAGAATGGTGTCTCATAGTTCGCGGTGAAGATGACATGCTCATTTTCCATGACAACCTTATCGATTGCCTCCATGATTCTTGGGAAGTCTTCTTCTTTCTTCTCTTTCATCCCCTGCAGTGCGTAATAGAAGCCTGGCTCAATATAGAAATCATGTCCATTTGATGTCTCATAATGTGTAACCATCCAGCTTGTGCTGTCTTCTATTTGTGTATATTTCTCAAATTCTTCGTATTTCATAATGGCTCCTTATTTGTGATACGGCTCATGATTCAAGATTTTAAATCCTCTATAAATCTGCTCAAGAAGTATGACCCTTGTCATCTGATGTGTAAAGGTCAGTCTTGATAATGATAAAGATGCATTCGCGCGTGAACGTATGGACTCACTTACCCCTAAAGAACCGCCTATTATGAATGTGACGCTGGAACCACCTCTCCTCATCATGTCTTCTAATTGTTTAGAAAGTTCAATTGAATCCGGCTCTTTTTTGTTAAGGTCCAAAACGCAGACGAATTCACTCGGTTTTATCTTGGAGAGCATCTTCTCCGCTTCTTTATTTTTAATGCTTTCTTCGATGGATTGAGAAGCGCCGTCTGGAGTTGGTAAATCAGGGAATTCCTCAATTGATATTGAAGAGTATGGGGTGATGCGCTTAACGTATTCTTTCTCCGCCTCTCTCCAGTACGATTCCTTCAGGGAACCGATGCACATTATCCTAATTTTCATCGTGACCACCTCTAGTTATCTTATATTGCCATAAAGGGACGATTGGGCCCTCATAATTCACTTCCAATCTCTCGAAATTCGACCAATATGTCTCAACGGCCTTTTCAGGGGTATTGCACTCCTCTGATAAGTGGGCAAGATAAATCGCCTTGGTTTTGTTTCCCAGTAGTTCCGACATATATACGGCAGAATCCGCGTTGCTCAAATGCCCATGATCGCCCCTGATTCTATCCTTTAAACGTCTTGGTCTTCTCGATTTTTCAAGCAGCATCAAATCATGATTACTCTCAATGATGTAATAATCATGGTTCTTCATGTATGGAAGAGACTCTTCAGGTATGACTCCAGTATCGGTCATATATAAGAGGGTTTCATCTTTATCTATGAATAAGAAACCTATCGGGTTTGTTGCGTCGTGACTCGTTCTTAAGGGTATTATGTCAAAAGAGCCGATTTGAACGCTTTTAAACGGGATGATAGGAAAGTCTATGTGTTTTAGGTTCCCGTCTGCCGTATAGGTTGAAATGCTCTTTAAATACGATATGGTACCGATGTGATCGCTGTGATCATGGGTGATTAGTAAACCATCAATATCGGATATATCCTTCTCTATTAGAGAAAGCGCCTCTTTAACGCGTTTCAAAGAAACACCCATATCAACTTGGATAAGGGTGTCTTCGTTATATATTAATGTTGCGTTTCCTTTTGAGCCGGAACCGATATTAATAAATTTAATCATCTAATTCGTGGTATTTCTTTGCCATCTCATCCGATGGGTTGTCAAATAATGAGAACGCCTTGGAGAAGAGAAGCGTGCAAGGTCCGACCTGACCGTTTCTGTTCTTTGCAACGTTGATGTTGACGACAGAGATATCATTCTTGTTTTCGCCCGCAGCAGCGTCAACCTGATCCTGAAAGTTCTCATCCATCGTCTGGTCACCAGGATTCTGATCCTTAAGGTTATTGCCCTGGTTTTTGTAATAGTCGCGTCTATGCATAAGCATGACGATATCCGCATCCTGCTCGATAGAACCAGACTCTTTAAGGTTGGATAGCATTGGAATGTGGTTATCATTCTGCTCCGCTGCACGGTTTAACTGGCATAGAGCGATGACTGGGCATTCAAGGTTTCTCGCTAACTGCTTAAGTGTTTTGGTAACAAGAGCGACTTCTTCCTGTCTAGAATTCATCTTTCTATCGACCGTGATAAGGTTCAAATAGTCGATCGCAATGAGTCCAAGTTTATGGTCCGCGTCAAGTTTCTTTGCTTTTGCGACAAGATCACCGAGTTTTGGGGTTGGTGTATCGTCGATGAAAAGATTCAATCTGCTTAACTCGTTACAAGCTTGCTCAATCTGTCTCTTGTCATTACCGAATAACTGTCCTGTTGCAATGTGGTCCATCTCAACGCGGCCAACGCACGAGATGATACGCTGCATGATTTTGTCCTCACCCATTTCGCACGAGAAGAAAGCGACATTCTTTCCGTCCTGCGCTGCCTTGAGCATGAGGTTTAAAGCGAATGCGGTTTTACCTACCGAAGGACGAGCTGCAAGGATGACTAAGTCGCCTTTCTGCCATCCATGAGTTAATTTGTTAAGTCTCTTATATCCGGTGTTAACGCCGGTTAAGCCACCAGAAGAGCGTTTTGCCTCTTCAATTCCTTTGGCAACTTCTATAGCAATCTTGCCAGCTTCTCTAAATGATTTGTTGGTGTTTGCAGAAGCGATTGAACTAAGGGTTTCTACTGTTGAGTTTGTAAATTGATGAATGTCATCAAAGTTTCCAGTTATGTATTTATTCTGGAAATTATCCGTTTCCTTAAGGAAGTCTCTTAAAAGAGCCTGATCTTTGATGATATTGATATAGTACTCGACATTGTCTGGGTTAATGACCGAGTTCAAAAGATCCATGATGTAGGATAATCCGCCTGCATCCTCTAATGTCTTGTTGTTTGATAACTGGTCGATGACAGATGTTGAATCGACTGGCTTTTCTAAATCGTTCAGTTCTCTCATGGCGCGGAAGATTAAGATGTTTCTCTTATCTTCTCCGCTGAAATGTTTCTCATCGATTGAAGAGATGGACATTCTTGCCTGCTCAGAATCCAATAAGAAAGCGCCCAAAACAACACGTTCTGCCTCTAAGTTTGCTGGTATTGGGTACTTTGCCATGTTTATTTAGCCTCGCTGATATGAACTGTGACAACGCCTGTGACAACACCTTCGCTGCCTTTGTACAATTCGATCTTTAATTTTGTGTATCCGATAGCGTTTGCAGGGTACTTATCGATAAATTTTCTCTTATCAATTGTGATTCCCCACTGCTTCTTCATTCCATCTTCGATTTCCTTTGGAGAGATGGTTCCGAACATTCTTCCATCAGATCCGACTTTGGCCTTGAATTCAACCTGGATATGCTCAAGGCGAACAGCGAGTTCTTCTGCTTCCTTCTTGAGGACTTTCTGTCTTGCTGCCTCTTCAGCGTTGCTCTTTGCAAGCTGGGCCTGGCTTGATTCGGTTGAATTAACTGCTAATTTTCTAGGGATTAGGTAGTTCTTTGCGTATCCATCGCTGACTTGGATGGTAGCGCCTTTCTTTCCATAACCCTTAACATCTTGAAGTAAGATTACTTTCATAATTATTCTCCTTCTCCACGGTATTTATCGCCTCTAGCCTGGTCGAGATAGCTGTTGAGCACGCTGACGACCTGAGCGTGGGCTTTAGTAACATCGGACAAATCTTTATAAGTGACTGCAGCTGATGTGAAGTGTCCGCCGCCGGACATCTTTTCACAGATGAGCTGAACATTAACTGTGCCGTCACTTCGAGCAGAACAGTTACATGTGTTGGATGCTGTCTTTCCTAAGACAAAGCACGCATTGATTCCCTTAAGGTCCATGATTCTATTTGCAACCTTGGATAAAGTCTCTTTTTCGACAAGATCGGTTGTGTTCATTGCAGTAGCAATGCCTGGGAATGGGAAGCGGACCTGAGAAACCATCTCGTTGATTAACTGGTACTCCTGGAGCTCGTCTTTCAAGAATTCTGAAGCAAGGGAGTTGTCAGCGCCATATCCTTTGAGGATTTCGCACGCTTCAAATGTCTTCATACCTGTTGTCTTTGACTTGAAGTACATGGAATCAAGGAAAATACCTGAAAGCATGATGGTTGCATATGATGTAGGAACTTCGATCTTTGGGTTTGCGGTCGCAAATCTGATCATTTCCGCAACGAGTTCTGAAGCTGAAGATGCGCCTGGATCGGAAACATCGAGGACAACATTGTTCTCAATGACGAACTTTCCTTTTCTATGGTGGTCAATCAAGACAATCTTACTGGCTTTTTCAAGTAATTTTGGTGCCATGGTGACGGAAGGAACTCTAACGTCACAAACTATTAATAACGATGATTCTTTTATTAAACCTAAAGCTTCATCTGGCGTACAAACAATGTCAGATGCCTCATCTTTAGAGAATGATGATGTGAAAGCATCTCTAGTTTTAACCTCTACCTGCTTAGGGATGTAGACGACTTTGGCTGGTTTTTCGCACCACTCACAGATGGCCTTAACGCCTAAACACGATCCAAGAGCATCCATGTCCATCTTATCGTGGCCCATGATGATGATATTTGATGATGTCTTGATGTCGTTGATGAGCGAGTCAGCACGTGAACGCATCTTAACCTTTGATGTTGATTCTACGCCCGTTGTCTTACCGCCGAAGTACTGTGGGTCTTTGCCATACTCAGAAACAACACATTGGTCACCACCACGTGCAAGTGCGCTTTGTAAGGCGATACCTGCGGCTTCGTTGAGTTTTGCATAATCAGCGAATTTATAAGAGAAGCCCAAAGATAACGTTAATGGTGTATCTTCTTCCTTGCCTGCTTCTCTAGCTTTTTTAAGAAGCGAGAAACCATCCTTAATCATTCCGCTCAATGCCTCGTAGTTGCAAACGGTGAAATACGTGTCTGACTTAACACGTCTTAGAACTACCTTAAATTCTTTAGCGTAGTCAAAGATGATGTTTCTAATGACGTTGATGGCCGCTGCCGCATCATCTGTGTCTGTTGCGAATTCGTCAAAGTTGTCGATGTTGATGACACCGAGAACAACCGCTTCTTTGTTGGAATAGTTGAGTAAGTCCTGATATTCAGTAACGTCTTTTAGGATGAATAAGCGCGGTTCTGATAAGTACTTAACATCGAATTCTCTATTAGAGAACGTAATTCTAATTACTTTATTTACTGGAGCGTTGATTAAATCGCCTAACAATGGCTGCCATTCAAAGACGTTTGAATCGACGATATCTAATCTAAGTTCTTTAAATAAGCTGTTGGTCCATATGATTAAGTTATTTTCATCAACCACTATCATGCCGATTTTACCGAAATCATATGCGTCTTGAATGTCTCTGCCAATCAACTGCGCTGCATCCAAATCGTTTTTCTGCCTAGCCTTTTTTAGTGCGGTTATCGAGAAATAGAAGAACAGGGCGTCAAACACGAAGAAGATCACTATGAGCAAGATGAATGCATAAAGAACCTTCATATCGTCAAGTCCGGCATTAGCGATTATGTCGGTGAAGAAATAAAGGATCGATGCTGTTATGACGAGGAGGGCCTCAATCGTGAAGATTACAAATGTAATTGTGCGTAATTTTGATAGTGTCTTATTCATAGTAGGTTAATTATAGACTTAGAAGCAAAGACTAATAAAGAAGTCTTTGAAAAAGTGCGGTTTTAAAGGCTTCAAAATATTTGAAGAAATGCGCACCACATCTAACAAATTAAGTTAAAAGAAAAATCAGCGTTTTGGACTCGTTTTTATAGAGTTCCAAACCTGCCGACTTCTTATTTGGTTTTGATGTATTTTGACAAGTACTCGGACGGTGTCTTGCCTGTAACTCGTTTAAAAGCTTCAGTGAAGCTTGATAGGTTTCTATATCCACACTCGTTTGAAATCTTGGTGAACGACCTCTCTCCGCCAATCATCAAAGACTTAGCCTCACTGATTCTAAGCTTGTTGAGATGCACGATTGGAGAATCATTCATATAACCCTTGAACGCCTTTGTGAAGTAGGTCTGCGAATAACCTGACATCTTTGCGAGCATAGCAATATCCATGTCTTTATCGCGACAATGAGTCGTCATGTAAAGAATCACCGATTTAATGTTCTTGTGATACTGTTTTTCAGGTCTCCTGTTATCGACTTTCTTAGCTAAGCCCTCCTCGATTAAAATCGAAACGATTAGCTTTGCTAAGCTATCCATTTTATATAGGTTTGGCTCAGGTTTGTTAAACTCATTTTGGAAATCTTTGATCGTGTCAAAAAAGCCGTAAGGAACATCGTATCTCGTGTAGAAATATTCACCCTCGTGCCCGAGTATTTTCTTCTGTTTATCTAGGAACTCAGCATCGACGGTTATGCTCAAACAATGCGAGTGTTCAAGAGATAACGCCAAACCGTGGGTAACCATAGGATTTACCGGATAAATATAGCCGACTTCACCTATATAATTGGCTTTATCATAAACTAAAAGAGGAATTGTCTTAATAGGTACCATGAACTCGTATTCCAAGTGGTTATGGCTAAACGGTTCAATGGTTTCTCTGCCGTCTTCATAAATATATTCAGCAACAGAAAAATTTTTTATTGTAGCGATTGAATTATAGTTCTTAATCTGCTGGATATTTGCTCCATGGGCTTGAATCACGCTCATAGTTTGTTACCTCGATATGCTTATTAAACATATGATTTTCTATATTTACATATTTAAATGTCAGTAATTTCAAATTTTTGCCATTTTTAGGTATGTGCTTCAATAAAGGCGAACAAAAAACGCCCATTATCCGTGAGCGTTCCTTTGTTTATTTAGAAGTGAGCTTGATGCCGCTGACGTATGTTGTGTAGCCAGAGCCAATCCAATTCAATTTGATTTGTTTTGCTCCTGCTGGGATATCTACATCAACGATATCACCATACTGGAATCCGGTTCCTACCCAGAAATCACCATATTTAGCAGATGTGGTTAAGGTTGTTTTAACCCCATCAACTTCAACGTTATATTTGTCGCTGATGGTCTGGTTATTGTGATCGCTGTTGTTTGTTTGGGTGAGTTTTGCTGAGAGTGCGAGCGTGTATGTTCCTGCTTTAATGTCTGCTGGAAGATTCCAAGTCGCATATGCAGGGTTTCCGTTTTTGGTAAATCTGTCGGAAGATGTCTTCAATCCATCGACTGTATCTTCGATAGCGAGTTCGTATGATGTGCTATCGCTTGCCGGAGGTGTGACTGGATCGGTTGTAGTTGTTCCTCCACCGGTGGATGTGGTTGAAGAACCAGCCCCAAATACGCAAAGTGTACCGAGGTTCATTGGATCAGAGTTGATGGATCCAAGCACCTTAACCGTGCTTTCTCCGGCTGGGAAATCATATGTTCCGAGAATGACTGGATAGTAGTTTGTACGGTTGCTTACATTACCCATACCTGCCTGCTGGAATGTCTGCGACTTAACGGTGATAGGTGAGCCATTGACAGTTGTTGAGACATATCTCTCTATCTTTTTTGTTGAGGAATAGTCGTTATGTCCTAAATAAGCAACGATTTGGCCTTTAAATGCTTTCTCTGCATTAACTTTAACGCTGACACCTTTGCTTGAACTGTTGAGGACGACATAGCTATCAGGGTTATTTCTAGAACCATCGCCCTTCTTGAGTGCCTGACCGTTCTCAAGGGTGAGTTTGTCGGCGGTCAAAGCGACTTGGCCTGCGTCATTGTTCTTTGCTTTTGTTCCTTCGGTGAGGTTGTTAATTACTGCGTCTAATGTGTCTCTTGATAATCCACATGCTAAAAGCATGTTGTATGTTTTGTTCTTGAATGTCTCGCCATCCATCTCAAGAATCTGGTTAACATAGTTTTCAATGTTATCCTGACCAGCTTGAGAACCGATGTATCTCTTCTCCTCAATGTTGCCGAAATTGGAGAATAAGTAATCCTGATAAATCTCATTTAGTGGGACACCCAATAATCCATTCGTTAAGATGCCACATAAACCGGTTCTATCTGTGCCAATTCGACAGTGGAAGAATGCTGGATAGCTTGTTGGCTTGGCGATTTCTTCAAAGTAGTCTTTAACTGACTCAGCGTTTCTGGAGAAGTGATGAGCAGCACTTCCACCATAATCCATATAGAAATCTTTGACTGTTGTACCGTTTAATTTGAGGTTATATGAGGTGCTGTTGTTAACGTTGATCTCGGTCTTCATCTTGAGGTGCTCGGTCATTTCAACCTTGCCTGCATCGGTGATGATTCCCTTGCCAACCGTGTTGCTTGATTTGGTCTGGAAGTTGTTTCCTGATGTTCTATAAAGAAGTCCCTGCTTGATAACACCACCGTCTTCAGTCTTTCTACCACCTAAATCGCGGCAGTTGGTAAGACCCTCAATTTTGAGGTTTCTTGGGGCGGTTTCATCAACCTTGAATGACATGATGTCTGATCCTGCTGATGTGCCATCTGTGTAATATGCAACAACTCTAAAGTAGTTGGTTCCAAGCCATACGTTAATTAAGTTGATGTTAGTGGCTGTTGTTCCTTTTACTTCGTAAGCTCCCGCTAAATCTGCAGCCTGGCCAAATCTTACGGCATAGTTTTTGACTGTTTTCCCTGATGCTGGAGTATGTGTCCAAGCAAGAGCTACTGAATTAGGATCGGAAAGGAATTGATTGCCGTCTGGGTAACTTGATGTTGGAATCTTCGAATAATCACCACTGTAATTCAAATATGTTGTCTGACGTTCGGTGTGTATGGTTTTGGTCTCTGTTAAATCAGTTGTAATAACAAACGTACCTTTATCCACAGGATTCTCAGGAGTTGGTGCGGATGTCTTAACTTCGGAAGTCCTGGTCTCTGATGTCCTAGTCTCAGAAGTTCTAGTCTCTGAAGTTTTGGTCTCAGAAGTCTTGGTCTCAGAAGTCTTGGTTTCCGATGTAACAGGCGCTTCAGAGGTTTTGGTCTCGGAAGTCTTATCATTAATTTCGCTTGTAGTTGACTCTACTGCTGGTGCTGATGACTCAGGAGTTTTGCTTGGCGCGCATGCTGCAAGCGCTAAAGATGCAAAAAGCACGACCAATTTATTTTTATTAATTTTCATGATGATTCTCCTCATGTTATTGGAATGATTAAAGAATAAACGAAATAACACGTGTGCAAATGCTCGATTTTGTTATTTATTAATGGACAATCTTACACAACAACCTCAGTTGTAAAAACAAGTAAAAATCATTACAAATCTAGTCGTCACTGAAAAATGATTGATTATTTACATAAACCTTATGATTCCTACCGAAATCGATAGCCAAATTGCGGTCACCAAAAAAGTTAAAGATGCAAATATAATCAACGAAACCATCGCAGGTTTTGCGTTCTTCTTACGCATGCGAAAATAAATCATGAATGATAGTGAAATAATAGCGGCAGCACCATAGACATACGGGCCACAGAAAGCGTTGATTAAGAATACATAAAATAAAACCGATGCCATATTACATAAAACTCGTTAAAACAGGCAGAAAGATCATAAACCATATCACGCAAAACAGCCAAAACGACAAAAAGATGCCGCTAAAGACAATTCCAACAATGGACCCGCCCCTTTTGCCTTCTTTCTTGACAAGGTTCTTGATGCATTTTCCAAGGCCAAGCCCGCTAAGAAGAGGGATTATTAAGTAAATTGTTACCCACACCGGAAGCGTGAAATACATGAATATTAAACCCATAACTACAACCCCACATAACCAGTCTCATTAACGATTTCTTGCCCCTCACTAGACAATACATAATCGATTACTTTCTGAACATTTGGATTTGTATCATTTTTTCTAGTAACCATCAAAATATCACTGATAATCGGATAAGTTCCATTTTGAATGTTTTCCTTGGTAGGAGCAAAACCATTAACAGATATCATTTTGACGCCTGAAGACGTGTTTAGCCCTTCAACATAATATCTGAAGGAGAAACCAATAGATTGCCCAAACCAGGCTAAAACGCTGCCTTTTGCAATCTTTTCACCATTCATAAACTTCTCCATCATGGTTTGAGAGCCGGAACCCTCGTTTCTATGTAATGGAGCGCAGAATCTTTTATCTCCACCCACCTCATCCCAGGTTTTGATTTTCCCTGAATATATTCCTCTAATTTGATCTTCTTCGAGGGAATCCACTTTATTCTTTGTATTAACTAAGAAAACAAACGCCTCATGCCCAATTGGCGTGAATTCAAGCTCCACTCCTTTTTCTACTGCATAAGCAAGTTGATCATTTGACGGTCTTGCGCAAAAGATAATATCGGATGTAGCGTCCACGATCCCTTTGTAGGCTCCCTTTGTGTTTGAATAAATAAGTGAAGAATCGTTGGAGAATTCTCCATTTGAATAATGGACGGATTCTTCTGGATATAGTCTATGTGTGAAAGCGGAGAATACGGGAAATAAAGCGGCAGCACCATCAATAACCGGTAAATCCCCATCTAATTTTTCCCCTTCTTTTACAACAATTCCGGATTGAGAATCAAAAGGGAGAAATTTACTAACTTCAACCGATTTAGCACTCATCTCTTTAGAAAAATCATTAATGCACCTGTATGTGCATACGGTATAGACGCTTGCATCAAAACCGATGAAAAATGCGGATAGAGCAACAATTGATAAAATTTGCTTTGCCAGCTTATTCATCATCCGATTTCCTTTCCAATAAATGTGATCATTGAGACGTTATCTAAAAGGCGGCTCGTGATGATTAAAAGGACGATTGACGCGATGACACCTATCACCAAAATGCTTAGAAGAATCGTGTAAAAGGTTTTATTTTTCATGAGCCTATATTAGCACCACTTAACCATCCATGCAAAAAGGG
Organism: Bacilli bacterium; assembly: GCA_024408235.1. Lineage (GTDB taxonomy): Bacteria > Bacillota_I > Bacilli_A > RFN20 > CAG-826 > UBA4951. The sequence goes on along the minus strand of JAKSVF010000005.1, from coordinate 41,068 downwards.
GCACCGAAGTGTCCCTTTAATTTGTTTTGGTTTAATTAAGCAATCTTAACTAAGCGAGCGGTGTTAACCCAAATTGAGTATCCGTTGTCCATGTTGTGGATTGTTAATGTCTTTGCGCCAGCTGCGATATCAATTGTAGCAAGAGCCTTGGTTGTCCAAGCAAATTCATTGTCCTTAAGGCCTGTTGCAGCGTAATTATCAACATCGTTACCTAAGTTGACATATGCGCCATCGTCTACCTTGACTTTGTATTTGTAATCTGCCTGAAGTTCAGCTGTATTACCATTGTTTGAAGCCTTATCGCCGTTTTTAATGGCTGTTGCAGAATTCCAATATCCGTTCTTTGAATTTCCTGATGATGCTGCCGCTTCAAGGTAAATTTCATATTTACCAGCTGCAATGCCTTCGATGTTCCAAACATCATCGAACTTGCTGTCTTTGCCAAGACGTGTATTTTTACCGCCGTCTCCGGTGACTGGAGCCTTCTGACCTTCTGTTAAGTCAGCTGCTGCCATTTGAACGCCTGTCTTGCCGCATGAGCATGAGATTGCTGTCATAGCACCCGTCTTTGTGCCTGCTGTATAAGCATGTGTGTGCTCTGGCTCTGGATCTGGTTCCTTTTCTTCAACTGGTCTGAATGTGAAGTTGTAGAATGTTGATCTGTAACCACCAGACATAACGAGTCTGATTGAGTTCTCACCTTTGTGGAGGTTGAATGTGTATGGGAGGACATATTCAGCTCTTGGGTCACCTCTTCCGACTGGTGTAGAGACTGTCTTGTCTAAATCTTTACGCTCGCCATCGACGTATAAGACGTATCTGAAGTCATCAACGAGTTCACCCTTACGGTCGCCTTCGATGTATGCGCCTGGGGTCCAGTCTGATGAGTCTGCGCCATATGCCCAGAAGTCAACTCTGTTATTGCTCATGTAGCCTGCTGGCTTTGCGTCGCAATAGAGCTGGCAGTTATTTAAGACTGCTGCCTGTTCTTCTGTTAAGTCAAACTTGTATTCGAAGAAGTCTCCTGTCTGTGTCTCGTCGAAGACTAATTCGCCAACCTGCTGGTTAACTGATGTTCCGTTCTCATCCAATTCAAGGTTGTTTCCGATTGGACGGCCCCAGAATGCTGCACCGCCATCTTCACCGATTGTTAAGTGCTTCTTTGATTCTTCTGTAACTTCGTTAGCTTTGAATCCTAAGTATGTTGTTCCACACTCATTTGCACATGTGTAGAGACGGACTTTTGCTTTTCCTTCTTCTGGTTCTGTGTCATCGCCAATTAACTGGACATCGTGTCCGAGAGCTGGTTCAGAGACTGCTTCTTCCTTGTTACATGTTTCGCACTTGTGTGAACCTTCAGATGGATCTGTACATGTGGCTTCTTTTGTCCATGTTGTCTCGCCCCATGTGTGGCCTGTTGCTTCAACATCGACTGTTGTCTTTTCGTGGCAACGTGAGCATTCCTGGATTTCTGTACCTGGATCTTCACATGTTGGAGTAACTGCGCCTGTCTGATCTTCAGCTTTGACAAGATCGTGTCCTAAAGCTTCTGTAGCGGTTTCTTTCTCATTGCCGCAAACTGAACACTTCTCGACTAATTTGCCGCCTTCTGTACATGTTGCATCCTGGCTCTTTGCATCATCTTTTACATACTTGTGGCCTGCTGCGGAAACTGCCTGTGTCTGCTTTTCGCCGCATCCAGTGCATGTTCTTTCCTTTTCACCCTTCTCTGTACATGTTGGGGCTTTTGTTTCTGTCCACTCACCATATGAGTGTTTGTGTGCTGATTCCTTCTGGGATGTTGCTGGTTCAGAAGACTCAGCGCCTGGTTTGTTTCCTGAGCATGCTGCTAAGAAGAGCATTGCTGCTGCGGAAACGACAATCAAAGTAGATTTTTTCATATCTTTCTTTCTGTAATACTAAGTATTACGCCTTTCCTAGGGGATTTGATTTTAGTTTGTTGCACCCTAATACAACAAAACAAAGGTTACGGAAACCGCTGTTTTTGAGTTAGGTAATCTTATGGCTCTATGTTAGTGCTTATAAAAATTCTAGTCATCCCCTTTTCTTAAATTAATATGTGTTGACTACAAAAAATCGCAACTTTGTCAATATATGCGTATATATGTGCACTTTATCTTAACAAATTGAAAACTAATGCGTTCATACGTACGCATATTAAATATATTTTTCAAAAACATTCGATTATTACTAAAAGAAAAGCCGATGAAGATAATCACCGGCTAAGTTCTTTTTCTTAGTTAGGCAGCTAATTTTGCGATTGGAGCCTCAGATAAGAATGTAACGTTCTTGACGTCTGGCATGACATACAAATACGTATTTTTGTTTCCGTACGTGTTGTATGCGCTGGTGGTGAGTGTCAGCGTGTTTTCACCAGCTACCAAGTTCGTGTTCTTGAGAATTAGAGATGTGAATCCACCACGATCAGCTGATAATTCGAGTTCAGTCGTCTGAACATTTAATTTGTTGATCTGAATCTTGATGAAATCAGTGATATTTGGGAGTTCGTGGTACTCTCCATCCTGGTCAACCCAGTTTGTCATCATTGAGACTTCAATGTCTGACATACCATGCTTCTCGGCGTTGACTGTGAATGATATAGCGCCGCCAGCACGGTCTAATCCAGAGATCGCTTCGCCCATATACGAATCATCAAGTTTGACATATGTCGCTGCTTTATCCTCGTTTAACGGGGCAACAACTGCATCTCTAGCGTTCAAAATAACTGAATTCTTGAATGCTGACTTTGTTGAATAAACCTCATCGTTGTTTCCGTTATATTCAATGTAGTCATTGTCGATGAACACTTCCTCTGGGAGCGCTGCGAAACTGCCTTTTAATTCTGCCGCCTCCTCGTCATATTTCTTTTCGTAGGCTTTATAGTCGTTATAGCTTTTTGCCACCACTCCGCCAGCAACGGCTAATGATGCGACAGCGATAACTGGAACTACGATGAAGGAAGAATATTTCTTAAAGAATGTTGCGAAATTCATTTTATTAGCCCTCCTTCTTTCCAAAGAAACAGCATTTAACCGCAAACCATGCACCGATTAAGAGAGCACCTGTGACTGCTGAGTCAATAGCGACGAGTCCTGGTCTCCACCACTGCCATGCCTGCTTTGTCTCATAGACAATTACTGCGTCTGCTGGATCTGCTGATTCGTTGTATGTCATGTTCTTGTAAAGAGCATGTGAGTATGAATATGCAATCTGCTTGATAGCTTCTCTAGCTCTCCAAAGCAATCTTGGAGCGGCTGTCTGGTTGAGAGGTTTTCCAGCTGTTGAATAACCGCCAAGGTTAATGTTTCCGCCAGCTCTTAAGTTAGCGCCGCCATCCATGTTGGTCTCGTTTTCCGTCATATCTGTGATGATCTGACCTTTGAAGCCCCACTCACTTCTTAAGACACCTTGGATGAGAGCTTCGTTACCACCAGCCCAAATAGCGCCGGTTCTATTGAACGATGTCATCAATCCTGTCGAGTCACCATATTTGATGGCTTCTTCGAATGTTCTCAAGTAGATTTCGCGGAATGCTTGTTCTGTACACCATGTGTAAAGACCCATTCTGTTGAAGTCTTGGTCGTTTAACGCGAAATGTTTGACGAATGACGTCTTACCGTAAACACCTAAGCCTCTAATGAGGTTGCCAACAACTCTACCTGAAAGGTATGGATCTTCTGACTGATAACCTGAGTTACGTCCACCAAATGGTGATCTGTGGATGTTACATGCAGGTGAATAAAGGGCGTCTTTTCCTGCAGGGCCCATATCGTTACCCTCTGACTTACCAAACATATATGCAAGGGTCTGGTTCCATGTCTGAGCTAAAACAGTTGATCCCGGGTAGCCAACGCAGCTGGTATTTGGAGCCATATGTCCGTTACCGACCTGAGATGCGCCTTCAGCGTGCTGGAATGCCTCATTATCATTTGTTCTTAATCCGATAGCCTCAATGCCTGGGCACTTATACTGTGTGTCCATTGTGAGGATGTGCTGTGCCTGCGCAAATGGAACCTGATCAAGGAGCTCTTCCCATCTAGAGTCATCATAATCTGCAGCGAGTTCAGCACCAAGTTCAGTAAGCTGACCGCCTTCCATGAGCTTCATGTCTCCTGAAGCGCCCCATGTTGGTCTTTCTGTTGGGACTGGGTTACCAAAGTAATCAACATCTGCATCGTCCCATGCGTCAAGGGTTGAGCCGGTTGACATCGTATAGCAGCTGTTTGTAGCAACTCTGCCATTTGCTCTGTTCAAGAGCTTATCTGTCCAAGGTTTATTAGGCTCAACTGCTTTTAATAATTCTGGGAAACTGTCACGGTGGACATATTCGATGTCCTGATCGACTGATGAACCGTCAATTGGACACTCTTCATAAGCTGTATCACCGGTGAATCTGTTTTCGACTGTATTACCGGTCTTTTCGTCTGTATCGATGAGAAGGTCATCGTTGAGGTGGTACTTGATGGTGTTCTTGTCCATCTCTTTCTTGTGGTGAGCGTCTGTCTGGAGTCTTAATTCATAGTCGCCCTCTTCCATTTCATAACCTGTGAATCCGTTGCCGTTTGCGTCGTAATCGTCGTATGACTTGAATTCCTTCGTCTCGACATCGATCTTGAGGTTTGTTGTCTGTCCTGGCTGTAATTCTGGAGTTTTTGCATATGCAACGAGTTTAACTTCAGACTTTTCGATACCTCCTGCATAGTAAGGTGCGTTCAAATAGACTTCGACTGTGTCCTTGCCTGCAACAGTACCTGTATTCTTAACCTGAACTGTTAAAGTAATGACTTCTTTATTGTCCTTTAATGGCTCGCTCTCTGGCTTGCTTGTTTCGATGAGTTTCCAATCGAATGTTGTATATGACATACCATAGCCGAATGGGAACTGAACAACATTGTCATATCCTCCGTATTCTGGAGTATCCCAGAATCCTTCTGCATCAGCGGTCTCAAACCAACGATAACCAACGTAGATGCCTTCTGTGTATTCAACATAGACAGATGTTCTGTAGAATGAATTACCCATTGCACCCATTGTTGTGCATGAAGAAGGTGCGCCTAAGTACTGGTGAGTGAACTTTGAGTTACCCCTGAAATATGTAATGTTATTTCTGAAATCGTAAGGGATTGTGTCCGTTAAGTGTCCAGATGGAGATGCATCACCCCAAATGACTTCTGGGATTGATAATGCGCCTTGAACACCTGTTGCACCAACGCTGATGCACGCATCAATGCCTTCGATTTCATCGAGGTAGTTGAGCATCATTGTGTTTGTGGAGTTGATGACAACGATGACATTCTCGAAATCTTCAGCGAGTTTTCTTAATGTGTACTCTTCTTCTGTTGAGATCTCTAAATAAGTTCTTGTTTCATCTTTTGGCTGTCCTTCACATTTATTTTGATAATGTGGGCAGTCTGAGTTTTCTCCTGCGTGTCTAGAGACTACAAAGAACGCTGTGTCCGAGTATTCGAGCGCTCTTTCGTAGATTTCTTCGTACTCTTTGTTGTTTTCGAGTCCTGGTTCTCTAACCTGATAGAAGGAGTCATAGTTGGCCATAATGGTGTTTGAGTCACCTTCTGCTTTATGCCATTTCTTGTAATAAGTTGGGAGTTCGTTATTAACTTCGATTCCGTACTTTTCAAGTGCTTCGTTGAGGTTATAGGAAGTTTGGCCTTCCATACCGACTCTTTCAGATCCCGATGACATGTAGTACCAGTCAATTGATCCGTGTCCGAAGACATTTACCCTGCTAACCGAGGAGTCTAATGGTAATGTCTGATCTTCGTTTTTGAGAAGGACGATACCTTCACGTTCGATTTCACGAGCAAGCTGGTTACCCATGTTACGAGCGGAGTTTGCGCTATCAGATGTTGCGTCACCGTTTGGACATAAATGGTGAGAAATAACTGCAGCGTACCTGTCGAATGCTAATGAGTTTGCAACAGCTAATGTGGCGGCTAAAAGTCCGATAACCGTCAATGAAGCTGCGCCAACAATCTTCTTAGCACGACTAGAAAAATGTGCTTTCATGTTTTTCACTTCCTTTGTTTTCATCATATGCATACAAAATAGTGTGTGCGAGCGTTATTTGAAAACAACGCAAGATAGTCATATGCAAATAGCAAGTAAAACCAAATTATTAAGTGATTTATGACGTTTTGTAAAAAGGCCGTTTATTAACGACCTATTTGTAAGTTTTTAAAATATCGTCCTGCAATTCTGGCCAAATATCGGCGTTTTTAATGTTTAACCATTCCAGTTCGCCTAGCTTATCAATATTGAATATTGAATAACCTTTAATTAAGTCTTTCTCTAAGCCTCTAGTGACAACATTGTAGGAACTATATCCACTAGATTCACAATAGCCAAGCTTCACGCCTTTATAATCGGTAATGAAGTTATTAATATGATCGTGGCCAGCAACATATGCCTGAGTTGAACTATGTTCAATAATCGAATCGAACATACCTGAGTTATGATTTGAAGAACTAACAGCCTCTCTTCTCAACCCAAATTGTATGGAGTCTCCCTGTTCGTTTTTAACACCGTATGAAGGAATGTTGTCTTCGCCCACAAGAGAGTCATAAGCATCGCTGAATTCAGGTAGCGGGACGTGACCGAACATTATCGATTTAACCCCGCCTCCATTAATGGCGTTTATCTTTGATACATTATCCTTATACCATTTGATCTGACTTGGTTTTATGTAGTCATAATTGCTTCCGTTTTTAGTTCCAAGTTCGTTTGAATATTTAATTAGATCTTCTTTTGACATCCAAGCGCCAGAGTCAAGCAAATATAAAGATTGTCTTATCTTATTATCCTTATTAAGGATATTGATAACTTGGTTTCCAAAGCCATAGACTTCATCTCCATCGCTTGTGTATTTAGTCTTCGTGTCAACGAGACAGAATGGAGATTTTTTATATATCTGCAGCATCTTTTTTCTAGAAACACTCCAGACATTATCTCCTTCGTGATTGCCTAGAACAGCGGTCCAATACACGCCTAGTTCAGTCATTATGTTGGCGAGTTGTTTGGCGCGTCTTCCGTTAAATGATGAGGTTATCGTATCTCCATCAAATATGACGAGATCCGGTCTTTCGCGCACGATGTTTCTAATCATCATTTCAAGAGTGATTGTGCCGTATTTTCTATATGTGTCGAGATGTGTATCGGTAAAACCGATTATTTTAAATACATCGTCGGTTGGATTGCCTTCATTATCCACCTTAGCAAGGGTGGTAAACTCATCATTTTCAATCAAGGCAACATTGTAGTTTTCGCTGCGTTTGATAAGTGATTTGTCAAATGAATGAGTAACAGGTAAAAACACGGCTAAAGAACCGGATGTTATAGCGATGACGCCCGCAATCGAAATCAATGTGATTACTACTTTCTTTTTCATCTACCGCTTGCCCTGATCAATTCCTTAAGTTCTTTTCTGCCAGATACACCGAGTTTTGAATAAATAACACCAAGATGATGCTTGATCGTCTCTGGGGAAAGATATAGTTTGTCTGCGATTTCCTTCGTCTCATAATCCAGTCTTACATAGTTGATGATTTCCACTTCTCTGAACGTAAGATCTTTAGTTGGATTCTTATCGACTAAAACATCATATATTTTCTCAAATCCTTCCGATAGTTTATCTACGAGACCATCAACCCTTTCGATGAATTCCTCACCATATTCCTCTAAAAGAGGATACATAACACTTCCTAACGGTTTTTTCATCTCGGCAAGAGGCGTGATCCATTGATGTTTTTCGCAAGTCCAAATGGCGCCTCTAAGATGTTCTTTCAGGTATTTATCATCGCCTGCGTAGTGATATGCCATAGCGAGGTATAAATCCATATAGACCTGGCAGATGTCGAGGTGGTTTATGGCTGTATCGGAACATAAGGGCTCCAATAATCTAGGCGCTACAGGAGGGTTTTCTTTTAGCGCTTCTGAAACGAATAACAAATTAGCCAAAGGCCTTGCCTCTTTTCTTAGATCGTAAAATCTTCCTTCAGAGAGCCATGATGGACAGTTTTCTTTGCTGCCTAATGCGCCGGTTAAAAAATGAGCGATCAATTCTTTCTCCATCTTCTCGCCAACGGTTTTTGACTGATATCTTAATAACGTTCTGAAGAAATCCTGCCAGGCGCTGACATTACCCGTGTACATAGCGCTCCAGCACAAAGTGAGTTTTGCGCCAAACAAAACGGACTGATCCTTTGAGTTTTCTAAAAGATGCTTAGCATTCTCCTCCGCTTTCTCGTAATTTCCTTTGAGGTAATTATCCTGGGCTTCTAAAAGCAACTTCTCTTCATCATTGAGACGATCGAGATTATAGGACGCATCTGTTGCAATCAAAAATGGATAATCATAACGCTTAATATGTTCTTCTTTGTTTTCTATAAGCTGAATGTGTTTGAAGTTCCCCTCAACCAAAAGACCCCTATCCTTTAAACGGTCTATATCGTTATAAACCATGGATAGAGTCGAATATTTGCATTCGTCCTTGATGTTTCTATACGTAGGGCACACGCCATGTGACGCGTAATATTCCTTAATGTAATTGTAGGTGGCAGTGATTCTAGTTTCGTTAATTGGTCTCATAATAACAGAACATTTGTTCTTTTATATATTATGTATTAATACATAAATAATCAATATTTTTATCATTTTCTCTTTAAAAAATAAAAACAACACCCGATGATTACCTATTTTGGTGACCAGATGGGTGTTTTCGGCAAATAATATATACCATACGATATTCGTGTCACCAAACAAGGCGACAAGGAGAAAAATTATGAAAAAGTATTCATTATTATTCGCAAGTGCATTAACACTTCTCTCGTTAACAGCGTGTGGAGGCAAGAAAGCTGATTCTTCAGCTGAACAGTTCGGTGCCTCTAAGGAAGAAACACAGTTAGTGTTCGAGGAAAACTATATCAAGGATAAATACAACTATGCTAACGGCGGTCAGTTCGTTGTCTCAATCATCGGCAACCTCGGATCAATTGCCGCTGGAGTCGGATTTGACTCTCCTACAGCAGTCGTAAGCGGCGTCTTCGGGCTTCTCAACAACATCGGCGGTCAGTTCGCTGGTTCTAATGGACCTACAACAAAAGACGTCATGAACAAACTCGATGAGATGGACGCTAAGCTCGACATGATCAACGCAACACTCACTGAGAACTACAATCAGTTGATGTCTGAGGAAATCAGAACACAGGCAATGGTCGATAAAGTTCTTCTTGAAGGACAGGAAGCCGCAATCGCATCCTTCTACACAGACTATGCGTTACCAATCGAAAACTTCGAAAGAAACTATTCAGACTATGTTGAACAATCATTAAAGGCTTTCGTTGGCGGAAAAGAAGATGTCACATTCTATGTCCACAAAGACGAGAACAAGAAATGGACACTCAATTCCTTAATGGATTTGGATAAGGAAGACAGATACGAAATCTCTATTTCTATTGAAGACTTCCCTCGCTCAGCCGAATTCTTAGCAAAGAACTACAACACAGTCTCTGAAGGATTCATGGATAACTTCTATGCCGACTTAGATGATGGAATTGCAAACACAGTTCTTCCAGAGGGCTTAGAAAAAGAGGATTGCCGCAACTTCTTAGCAGGCAACATCGTTGAGAACATCACAAAGAACTACTATGTAGATAATCACGATAAAGCATTAGAAATACGTAACGATGTCATCAATTTCGCAAAACAAATCTCCGGTAAGGCTGGCAAGAGCATCCTCAATAAATACGTCGAAAGAATGGAGTATATGTATAACTTCGCAGGCGAGATCAAAAACACCGTTACAGACTTATTCAGCAATATCAAGCAAACATTAAAAACAAATGCAGCGTTAGCAGCACAAGCTTGTGTCTTCGCAAACGTTAATCAAGACGAGATCAGAAATGAGCTTGTCGCAGCAGAAGATGTTATCAGAAACAAATACGCAGCAATTAAGGACATAAAAGATAACTACTGCTACTTAACAAACACATGCCTCGGAGGCGGATTCTATAGAGCAAAATTCAACACCTGGTACACAAACAAAGGCAATAGCTGTGGATTCCACGCTGAATTCGAACTCGATAAAGTCATCGGTACAACAGGAGCGGTGCTCGAAAAAGATGATGCCACAAAGCACAACTACGCTAACGAGATCGATCATTTAAGAATCGTCGCAAGAATGAACCTCATGAGAGAACTTGGTTTAGTTAACCCAAATAGCTACATCGAATATCTCGTAGGCGCAAAGATCATAAACGCAGCAGATTACGATAACTTCAAGGTCCTCCGCGACAGAAAATGGTTAACAGATGATGCCTTAAGATTCTTCACAGGCTTAACCGTTAGAGGCATGAACGACAGTGACAAGAACTTCACCCTCACATGTAACGAAGCGGGTAACCCAGATGGCGACTACTTCAATGTCGGATGGACAGGCACATTCCGTTCAAGCCGTGACAGCGGTTGCTGGGAAGGCAAGATTGCAGAAACAACATATGTTGATGCAACAAATGGAACAATCATGAAAGACAAGAGAGTGGCAGCCTATGCTACATATGCGGAAAGCCACTACTACTGGATCGATGATGAATACTGGTCATTCCTCGATAACACGGCAGGTAACTACTTCTTCACACTTGAACACGTAGCAGCTTAACAAATAACACCCAACCGCAAGGAAGGGTGTTTTCTTTAGAATAAATCGAGAGAATTATCGAGATAGATTGCCTCTCTAACGTGGATCTGGTATTCAGGCTTTACCAAATAATAGATAAGCATTTCCAATACCATTGCGCTGCCTAAACCTCTACCCTCTATCTTAAAGTTTGTTATTCCTTTAGGTAGATATATGTTTTTTATGTCATCAACACTGATAAACATAGGATTCTCCATCGCTTTAGAGAAGAGATATCCGCGACTCCCTCCCGGTGCAGTACATAAATGTTCAGGAGCGGAGTCGCCAAGGTTGATATGACTCACGCTTTCATAACAGGTTTTTCTATCGCTACAGCCAACATAGCAGCATTCATTACACAGTAATTCGACTTTGTCTTTTTGAGCATTGGTTAATGAATCAAAGAAATCGAAACGCTTATTGAACCTGAAATCCGGGACAACGTACGAGAAATCCTCTCTATCAAGTTCCTTTATCAATTCTTCTTCATCCAATATGACTTTGGTGGTCGATGAAACAAGATATAAATCGGGGTAATTCTCTTTTATGTGATCAATTAATATCTGAGAATGAACAATCACGCCATTTTTAGGCTGTTTCAGGCTGTTGAAGAGTTTGCATAGCGAGTTACACTTCTTGTCGCTTAAGTGGTCTCTAGTGAGCAAAGAATTACTAAAAGTAAGTCTTGCGGATATACCATTCTCGTTTAAAAGATCTAAAACATCTTTTGGATCAGCGGTTCCGTCCTCACACCTACCGCCTCCCCACAAACAATCAGTTGGAGATCCATACACCGATGGTATATCCGACCATTCATAAAAATACTCTCTATGTTCCTTGTAAAGAGATAAGAAAAGACGGTACAGTTCATAAAACTCGAACGCACCAGGTAGATGGAAGTGTGCCACTAATTTTTCCATTGCGTATTAATACTACAGCAAAGAAAGAAAAAAGGGTCATCGACCTTTCGGTTTATGACCCTAATTTTTCAGTTTGTCAGTAGAGGATTAATTAGTCCTGAACGATGACGAATGAGTAGTACTGGAGACCATAGGAGTTGGTTGCAGCGAGTGTGAACTCGTTCTTGCCAATTCCGAAGTTGAATGATCCGAAGTCTGCAACGCCGGCTTTATCAACTGTTGTGCCTCTGATACCCATTTCATAATAGGTAGTTGTTGGCATAGTGACTGGAGCACTATTGACTGTCATGACAGTGTTGGTTGAGCCGTCAGCAAGAACCTTCTCTGTTCCGCCTCCGCTGTTCTTTCCTGTGTAGTAAGAATAGCCATTAGCTTCTGTCCAGTTTGCTGCGTTGTCAACTGTAACGACTGACTGAAGATGTCCGCTGATTGCTTCGCTCAATGTGAATGAGTATTTTGCAACAGCTGTTCCGTCATATTTATTTGATGCGCCTTTTGGAAGTTTATCACCATCGTTTTTGATGACTTTGTTGACATCCTGAGATGCATTGATCTTGACAGCTTTCTTTCCGCACTCACAGTTACCAACTGAATATGTTGATTCGCCTTCAGCTGTGACTGGTGAGCCATAGGTGAATTCGTGGACGTGAGGTGCTTCTGGAGCAGCTGGAGTAAGTCTGACGTGACCGCCCCAATATAAACGTGAAGATGCTTTCTGCGTGATAGCGATCTTAACTTCGGTGTTAGCCATTTCTTCAGTAACTTCGAACTTAGCTAATCTGAGTTCTATGAACTTGCCTGGGACAAGACCGATGTTTGCGTATGTACCGCTCTGGAGGAATTCTGTTGGCTGATCATTTACAGTAACAGCGTTCTTCTGCTGGATCTGTGTACCAGAGATTGATGAAGGAGCATCGTTACCACATGCAGAGAAGTAGTATGTTCCTGCTGCGCCAACTTTCATCTTCCATGATATTTCGCCGTTACCAGCAATACGGATACCGCCTTCGTTGCCAGCGTCTGTACCTGGGGTATATCCTTCAACACCAGCAGCGTTAGAGCCAGTTGTTAATGCGTCGAAGTCGTAAGCATCCATTGTGTATGAGACAGCGTTACATTCACATCTCCACTTTGTGATTACCTTTCCAGCAGCGTTGGTTGATGTTGTGCCATCTTCTGCCCAAACGTGTGGAACTGGAGCTGTGTGGACTTCTGCTGTGTCACCACAACGTGTGCACTTGTTGACTTTGATTCCGTCTGTTAAGTGTGTTGGATCTGCAACTCTTGGATCTGTTGGATCATCGACCCAAACGTGACCGAGAGCAGCAACGTTAGTTTCTTTCTCTTCGTTGCACATTGTGCACTTCTGGACTGCTTTACCAGCTGTAGCACATGTAGCTTCTGTTGTCTTTTCCTCATCGACTACATAGTGGTGGTCGATCTTTGGGAGGACTTCTGTCTTGACATATCCGCAGTCTGAGCATTTTTCAACGAGAAGGCCCTTTTCCTGGCAAGTTGGGTCCTTGCAGGTATCCTGCTTTACGAAGTTGTGTTCAACACGCTCTTCTTCGCCGCAAGCACATGTTCTGACGTGTGTGCCCTTGTCATATGAGTATTCGCCAAATGTGTGTTCGTGGCCAACAGGTTCAGATGTTGCTGGCTGCTCAGATGTTCCTGGAGCCACTGAAGTTCCTGGCTGCTCAGATGTTCCTGGCTGCTCAGATGTTCCTGGCTGCTCTGAAGTAACAGTTTCACTTGTTGTTGGATCTTCAGATGTTGCTGGAGTTGATGATGATTTGTTAGGTCCCTTACAAGATGCGAGTCCGACAATGAACGCTAAGGACATTAAATTAATTATTACTTTCTTTTTCATAACAATTTTCCTTTCTGATTACTTTGCGAGACCGTTAGGTGTTGTTTCGTCTGGTAAGACGTTGATGACGAGTGCGATACCGAGATCTAAGTCTTTTAATTCCTTAACTTCTGTCTCGACTTCATCCTCGACTACTGTCTTGGTTACTTCGATGACAACGTGTGCAACGATGTCGAATCTGTATAAGCCAGTTTCCTGGAAGTAGCCGTAGATAGCACCTTCTGAGAACTTGACTCCTTCTGGCATCCAACGATTCTCAACTGTGAATCTGTCGATGCTCTTGATGACGCCGCCGCCGTATTCGGTTCCGAGCTTGAGTGTTGCAAGCTGTTCAACGTCGTAATATGCGTACTTGCCAACTGTTGCTGTTGCATCTGGTGCATCAACCTGCTGTGTGATGCCTCTATTCTGTGCAACTGTGTTAGCTGAGATGTACATGTGCTCGATGAAGCACTTTCTTGCTGCGTACCAGAATGAGTATGCAACTTTCTTGACACCGCCCTGTTCGAAGACTGGAGCGTGGAAGGCTGGATCCCACTTTGGCTGGATTCTTCCGCCGAAGCCGCCGTTCTGGTCGAGCTGTGCGTTACATCCTGCGAGGATACGCTCTGTGACGTTCTCGTAGCATCCGAAGTCGATGTATGCGTTGTTGGAGTGGGTCATATCTGATAAGACTGATCCCTTGAAGCCCCATTCACCACGCATAACTTCTGTTAAGAGTGGGTAGCTTCCTGCTGTTTCCATTAAACCGATACGGTTGTATGAAGACATGACACCCATTGGTCTAGCTTCTTCGAAGACCATCTGGAATGATTTGAGGTAGATTTCACGTAATGTCTGTTCGTTTAAGAATGAGATACCGGCTTCACGGTTCTTTTCCTGATCGTTAACAGCAAAGTGTTTAAGATAGACGTATACGCCTGCGTCTGAGACTGCTTCGATAACCTGAGCTGCCATTCTACCCATTAAGAATGGGTCTGCTGAGTAGTACTCGAAGTTACGTCCGCCGAATGGAGAACGGTGTGTGTTGACACCTGGGCCCCACCAACCAGACTTGTTGTTGATGTGAGCTTCCATACCGATTGCTTCGCCCTGAGCGTGTGCAAGTCTTGGGTTCCATGTAGCAGCGACGATTGGAGATGAGACCCACCACATGATGCTGAACTTCTGTGGTCCGTCACCTTCTGAGAATCTGCTCTTGCCAATTTCGTTGATAGCTGGAGATGCCATTGCGTTTGTTTCAAGGACTTTTAACATTTCAGCCCATGTGAATTCATTGACGAATGATTCCCACTTTGGATCGCCGAGAGGGACACCCTTCATTTCTTTGAGCTGTGTACGATAGACTGCTGGGAGAGTTGTTTCTTCCTGCTTCCATCCGCCCTTATCAGCATCAGCTTTTGTCTTATATGCTGCTTCTGGGATGATGTCGAAGTTCTTGTCACCATCAAGTTCGGAGATGTCGAATCTGTGTGTTAAGAATTCTTCATACTTAGAACCAGCTTTGACTCTTCTGTCTGCATCTGTTGGATGTGTTGGGAATGTAGCTGCGAAGTCAGCACGGCTGAATTCTGTGAATTCGATGTCGACTTCTGTTGGCATTGTGTTGTGGTAGCCTCTGTCTGTGAAGCGGTTCTTGACTTCGTGGCCTGTGAAACGGTCATATCTGTACTGGATACCACCTGTTCCGACTGTGAAGTTGACTTCTTCATAAGCTTCGTGAGCGGTCTTACCTAACATGACGCCATATGTTCCTGCGTCGAGTTCATAGCCCTTGAAGCCGTTCTTGTTTGAATCGTTTGTATCGTAGTTAGCAACGTCCTGGATGTTGAACTTTAAGTTAACAACTTCTGATGCGCCAGGTGCGAGTTCTGCTGTCTTGTCGAATGCACATAAGACGCGGTCTGCCTTTTCGATACCGTTCTTGTAATAAGGAGCTCTCCAGTAGAGCTGGACGACGTCCTTACCTGCAACCTTACCTGTATTTGTAACTTTAACAGACATTTCAATGACTTTGTCATCAGCTGTTAATGTGTTACCAACGTGTGGGCTGACTCTAACGATTTCCTGTTTGAATGTTGTGTATGATAAGCCGTAGCCGAATGGGAAGACGACACCTTCGTTGCCGTTGTACCATGCATCTGCTGCTGTCTTATCTGTCTTTGCCATATCAGCATACTTTGTTTCATAGTAACGGTAATCCATATAGATACCTTCTTCGTATGAAACGTAAGCTGCTGGCTTAACGCCGTTAACGCCACCTGGCATAACTTTGTTATCGATCATCCACTGCTGATTCTGGTGTGTTAATGAATAGTCAGCACCATAAGGAGGGTTGTCGTGATCTGTGTAAGCTTTGTATGAACCAAATCCCATCATTGGCTTACCATCTGGAGTAAGCATTGTGTCCATAGGAGCATATCCTGGCTTTGCGATATAGCCACCACTATCACCAGTTGCAGTTGGATCATATGATCCCTCAACTGCTGGATTGTGCTGCTGGTTGTCTGACCAGTTCTGGAAGACTGGGTCCTTTGTGAAGTCGCGTGTCCATGTGTCAACTGTGTGACCTGATGGGTTGACATCACCGCAGAGGATCTTACCAATTGCGCTTGGTCCGACGTCACCTGGGTTACCGATCCATAAGATACCTGCGACCTTTGGATCCTTCATTAATGCATCGCACTCGAAGATGTTTGATGAGTTGATGATGAAGATAACGTGATCTGTGTGTTTCTTTGCTTCATCAAATAAAGCCTGCTCGTTGTCTGATAATTCAAGAGCGTGCTTTGCTGATTGTGGGTCTGTTTTGTTATTGTCACGGCAATCGATAGCCTTAACGTCGCAACCTTCTGAACCTTCACGAGTAATGACCTGAACTGCTGCGTCGTTGTACTCATCGAGAGTAGCAAGTAACTCTGCTGAGTATGATGACATTGGGGTTTCGCCAACCCAAACTTCTGAGATACCTCTCCAGCTGGTGTTACCGTTGTGACGGCCATCACCTGATTTCGTTTTGTCTTTGTAGAATTCTGTGAGAGAGTCATTGATGACGAATCCAGCTTCAGTTAAAGACTTCTGAAGGTCCCAAGCGGTGACACCTGATGTGATAGAACCTGAGCCTGATCCTGCACCACCACGGGATAAGTTTGTTGAAGACTTACCGATGACAGATAACTTGGATCCCTTTTTCATTGGTAATGAGCCGTCGTTCTTTAATAAAACGAAACCTTCATTAGCCATTTGGCTGTTTAAAGCCTCACCATGCTTGATGTACTCATTCTTTTGGGTCTGTGTGTACTCACCAATGAATGCTGCACCAGCTCTGGCTGATTCCTGACCCTGTAAAGCCGCGCCTAAAGCGAGTGGCAATACCATACCGGTCAAGAAAAGCGGAATTAGTGTTTTCCTTTTCATATGTATTTCCTTTCTCTAAATTGAGATAAGCCATTTTATAAAACATAAAAAAGTTTACACAATTACAGTTTAATGCTTTTTGTAAAGTTATCACTTGTTGACTATATATTTTTGAAAGATTGTCTATAAATATTTTTTTAATTGACTAGATGTATTAATGATAAAATGTGAACAAATTTTCTTATTTTGTTTTACATTGTCTAATCTATCTAATTTATTAGATAAATGTTGACTATCTTTGGATGATAATTAGTTTGCATTATGTTGCTTTATTATACTAAAGTATTCTTGTATTGCTTTACCGATATTTCTTACAAAATTATCATTTTTAGCATAATTGTCCATATTTTTGACATGCTAGTATGCCATTCGAAAACAAGATATAAATGTAATGTAGTCAGTTGAAAAACAATTTTGCAAAACAATCTGTAATATTTACGCTAAAAACACAGTCTCTTATTGGACTGCGAATAGGTTCCAGGGAATTTCATTGTAATTTGGCTCCGCATCACATTTTATTTCTTCGTTCGTGATTGGATGCCTTACCACCACCGACGTTGACCACAGGGCAAAGCCTTTCATCTTGCATCTACTTCCATATTTTCCATCACCATAAATAGGAAGGCCTCTTGAGGCAAACTGCACCCTTATCTGGTGACTTCTTCCTGTATGCAATCTGACTTTTACCAAACAGTTGCCATCATTATTCGTGGCTAATATTTCATAAGAAAGCCTTGCCAGTTTAGCTCCACTTTTTGTGTTCTTGACAACGAATGATTTGTTTTGTCTTTTGTCGTGATATAGATAATCAACTAGCTCACCTTTCACTTCGGTTGGAGTTTTATCTAAAACAGCTAAGTATGTTTTCTTGAATATTTCATGGTCTTGGACTTGTCCGGAAAGAATACCTGCCGCTCTTTTTCCTCGTGCGTACACCATTACGCCTCCGGTCGCAGTATCTAGTCTATGTATAAGGAACGCGTCCCCGTATTTATTGTTTAGCAATGTCAAAAGATCAATGTTCCCGGTTTTATCCATCTGAGATGGCAGTCCTGACGGCTTGACGACAACGATCATAGATCTGTCTTCATAGAGTATTTTGATATCTTCTAATGTGAACGGCATATATCAGCAATTATAACAAAAAGACCGCCATTTCTAGCGGTTTGAATTCCTTTTACGCAAAATAAACGTTACTAAATAAATGGTGATACCAGCCAATAGAAGTGTAGTACCCGATATTGATAAAATGCCGAGGTGCAAATACCTGGTTGTTCCATATATGTCCAACACGCCTTTATAAAGTGAGGCAAGTGTAAGGGTTGCAACCCCCGCATTATATAAGTCGCTTACGATTTCACTTGGGTTTGTCTCTTTGTTGAAGAAAAACAAGAGGGTATATGGTATTAATCCGAAAACAAGAGGTATTACAAACCCGAACATCATGAAAGCGGAGAACACTCCGTGTGCAAAACTCTCATAAATGAGACCAAGCACTGCAACAAAGAGCGTTACACCTAAATAGATGAACATGTTGCGTTTAAGTGTTTTTCTATCATGCCGCAATGTAAACACAGTCACTAATCTCCCTTTCTCCAATGTCTTTGTCGCCGTTAGTGTTAGGTCTATTCAAAACTTTTCCGTTAAACCAGAAGGTGGCAGAACCACCACCATCAAGGTTATAAGCGCTAACGCAATCCCTGCCGATCATATAATCGGCCATCTGATATAAATCCATGCCCCATGAATCCGATAATCTTCCATCACATACGGCAAAAACATAATGGAGTTCATCAACGATTCCAATTGAGCAACGCTGATTGCCCAATTTTGAATATACGGCGACCTCTTCTTTCTCGCCGACATTTCTTTGCCCGTCTTTCACGAGTTGTGGTCCGAATGAGAATACCTGGTATGCCTTATGGCCTTCTTCCTCTTTCATAGCCTGGACTTCGGCAAGAGAATGGTCCGCCTCTTTAAAATATTCAAAACTGCCATCGGTAAAGATTGCTAAATCTCCCTTATCTTTATCAACGAGTTTCGCGCTCTTCCTGAAAACGGAGCCATTTCTTAAGACATATCCCCTTTCCTGAGCCCCATAATAATCGCCATTCACTGCGAAAATCGCATTGTTTCTAGCGGCCATTGAGGATGTTTTCTCCACTATCTTTTGTCCGTATTTATCTTTTGCCAATGCGGTTTTTAAGTATTTGATACTACTTAATCTAACGTCAGCGTAATAGACCTTCGTCTGAACATTTACGTGGTCTTTGTTCCAAACATCGACGTCTTCTTCGCCGATAGAAATGGCTATATGTCTATCTGTATATGAGTTTTCTGTAAGAACAGGCTCTGCGGTAAACGGCCCGTCGATTATTTCTGGCTCGCTTGATGCTTCTGAGAACAAATCGCTCGATTGAGTAGATGCCTCAGAAGATGATTTTGTCTCTTCTCTAGATGATGTTTTGCTGGTTTCAACTTTTGAAGTTTTGTCATTTGTGGACTCTGAAAAATCGAAAAAACCGCTGTCAAAAGATACGTCACCTTCTACCTGTTCGATGACGAATGTATCTAATGCCGCGTATGTCGTATAGCTCGCAAGTATCAAGCTGAACAATATCGGGAATGCGATCTTTCTGAAATTTGGCATCTTATCTCTTTCTGAATACAAGCAGTTTCTGAATCACAAAAGATACAACAAACATTATTGCTTCCACTATGATCTTCGCTAAGAATTTATCAATCATCGCCTTATTGACCAATAGCCACAAGATGCCTGTATTGCATCCAAGGATGAATATAGCTAAAGCCGCATACTTTAAGGCAGCTAACCAAAGCTTATCTTTGCTTCTGAACACAAGTTTGTAGTTAATGGTGAAATTAACGGTGGCTGAGATGACTCTTGCTATAACGTTGGCCGAGATTAACCAATAAGCTTGTTCTAAAGGTATTAACAGCAGCAAAGAATACGCTGCGTAATCAACCAAGAATCCAATGAATGAAGACAAAGAAAACTTAACAAGTTCCCACACGATCTTAAGAGTGTCTCTTATTGGATTATAGTGGCTTCCTGCGTTGTTGTTTATATATATAACTTCGATGTCCACTTCCTTGATTTTGATTTTGTTGCGGACGCAAGCAAGAAGCATGTTTGTCTCGTATTCATAACGTTCGCCTTTGCCAGACATTATGACATCGATGATATTCTTGTTGAATGCTCTAAGACCCGTCTGGGTGTCATAGACCCTTGTCCATGTGAAGAGGATGAATAATGTTCTAGCTAACCAGTTACCAAATCTCGATCTTAAAGGGCAGCTTTTATCTAATTTTCTACTTCCTAATATCAGGCATTCAGGGTTTGCTATTGCTTCATCTAAGATTCTTAAGGCATCGCTCACTTTGTGCTGTCCATCACTATCCATGGTTACGACGACGTATTCTTCGTCTTTATATGTTTCTTTAACGTATGCGAACGCGTGTTTTAAAGCGTGGCCTTTACCTTGGTTAACTCTGTAGCTGAGCACTGTTGCGAACTCACCGATTGCGTTGAAGATTGGGTCATACTCTTCTTGGCTACCGTCATTGACGACAACAACCGTTAAGCCGGCATCATATACCTCTTTTGCGATGTTAACAAAATCAGGCTCCGGACTAAGGGATGGAATAATAGCTATTTTTCTCATAAGTGTACTTAATTAGGATAGCAATTGATGTTGCTATTAAAATGATTATTTAATCATATACACAATGACCAATTACTCAAGAAAAAGGGCAATGACTATGCGTCTTTGCCCCTTATGTAATCTTATTTTTTGATGATGAGCACCAGTTTATCGACATCATCCCCTGTCATTCCGCCCTTAATAAGATATTCTCTAGCGGCTTCTTCAAGGGTTGTCTTGTTTGAGGTGAAAAGCATATTGTCTGCACCCCTATTGCCGAGATAAGAACCGTCGTGTGTTGGTGTTAGGAAGTTGACAAAGTCTTTAAATCTCAAATCAACGATCGCGTCATATTTATCACCAGATTCATTTTTGTTGATTCCGAAATAATTGTCGTATGTGATCATATAATCTCTTTCAAGTTCTTCGTATGAAGCACCAGACAACGCTTCAAGTAAGAAACAAACGAATCCAGTTCTATCCTTTCCTTCAGTGCAATGGATGTAATACGGACCATCATGCTTTACCAATTCCTCAAGACCTCTTGCAAGCTTCTTCTGGAATGTGTCTGAGGTGAAATCCACACCCATATCTAAATAAGCGATGTCGCCGTTCCTTAGGAGGTTTAGAGCATAATCAGATTTGAAATCATCTTTTGCGATGTATGATTCAACCTCATCTCTGTTGTCAGCTAAGTCGAGAATGAACTCAATTCCCGCTTCTTTTAAAAGATTGTTCGCGGTCCCTGCCCTATTATGCTGATTATCAACAGGCGAGGCTCCTCTATAGAAAAGGTTGCTTTTCATTGTCGAGACTTCAATTGACCTGAAGTTCGCGAAAACCTCATCTGTAGAATATGCGTTTCTATCATCTGAATACTTTGTGGAGAATGTTTCCTGCTCCACTAAATATTTTCCTCTTTCATTTAAGGTGATGGTCATCGTGTCCATATCTCCTAAACCGAGGTTCTGAAATAGGTTAGCCTTGTTGTTCGTTGCGAAGTCGATATATGGGTATCCCTGATATCCAACCACTAACAGATCGCCGGTTTTTACATAATAGCCATCATAAAATGGGACATCTTCGTAAATATGACCATTTGAGAACTTAACTGTGACACTATCTCCGAACTCAAATCCTTTATTCATGAATTCTTCAATCGTCAGATTTCCATAAACAGAATCAAACTTAGATTCATGAATCACAGACATCTCGCCCGTTGTGACTTCTTTATTTGTTTTATTTCCGCAGCCCGTAAGCGTGATTAAGGCGGCTCCTAAAGCAATAGCAATTTTGTTTTTCATTCCTTCACTCCTTTTTATTAGCGGGCAAATGATGTTGGGTCGCTGATACTAGCATAAGCGAGCGACTCTTCAATGGCCTTGATTATTCTAGATAAAAGGTTTCTCTTGTTAGTTTTCTTCTCTTTGTTGATTGTTTCAATGATTTTATCTTCTCTTTCAAGTCTTTCTTCTCTAATTTCTCTTAATGTATTAATTGCGTTATTCATTTTCCATCCCTCCTTTTGAGGACAGAGATATCATGGATGAAAAAATACATTAGAACATCGCCCATACACCGAGTAATTTAGGTATATTTTTAAAGAACAATAGGCGTTTTTTGTGGAAAACTAAATATTTTATGTATAAATACATAATTTCATATAGAACAAATGTTCTTTTATTATTTATCAATATGTATATCCACTTTATAAGACAAAATCATCGTTTAAATGGGACGTTAAGTGTTTTATAAATGAACCAAGATGAAAAGAAAAAGTCTAGTCGCATCAAGTTTAATCTTAGTTGGCCTAATGAGTCTTTCTTCGTGCGTAAAAGATAATAACGATGAAAAATCATCAACACCTGAAGACTCTTCAATTCAGAGTGATGCCACTTCTTCTCTTTCTAGCGAATCGAGCGATCAGATTTCATCTTCCCAAGATGTATCAAGCAGCGTTCAAGATGTTAAAGAGAACGATATCAAGCTGCATAAGTATTCACTCAGCGAGAAATTACCTGAGATAAGCATCAACACAGAAGGTGGAATGGCGCTTGATGACCCATCATTAATCGACCCGTCATCACATAAGGGATCTAAGGGTGAGCTTCCTGTCTACAATTACGTTGGCGCAACCATCAACGTCAATAGCTTTGGCGAAGGCTACGACATAAATGACGCGGTTTCCCAAGTGAAAGTAAGAGGAAACTACACTTCTAGCTACGATAAGAAGCCAATTAGAATCAAATTCAACAAGAAACAGTCCATGCTGGGTTTGAATAATGGAAACAAGTTTAAGTCATGGGTGCTTTTGGCTGAATGGAAAGACACATCGATGCTACGTAACACAATCGCTAGCTTCATCGGCAACTCCATGATGGAAAGCGAAGGTCATTTCGCATCGGATTTCCGCCCGGTTAAAGTGTATCTGAACGGAGAATATAACGGGGTGTATAACCTCGTTGAACAGCAACAGATTGATCCAGATAGAATCAATATTCCAGAATCAAAACTTCCAACAGACGGAGTTAAGACGGGATATTTCATAGAATATGATGGATATTACAAGAATGAGCCATCAATTCAAACCTTCACTCTTAATTATTCTGGCCAAAATAGCGGGAATGCCGGCTATACGGTCACAAATGACATAATGAATCAAGAACAGCATGATTTCGTCTCAAATTGCATGCAAAACATTTGGAATGTTGTTTATGACGCGATTAAAAGAAACCATGATGACTTGACCATCAATCCATTCCACACATTAACTTCAGATGGAGAATATGTTGTAGACACCTCTACGAGCGTTGAAGAAGCAATTTCAAAAGTAATTGATATCGATTCTTTAGTGGATATGTTTATTCTTCATGACATATCCGAGGATAGAGACATCGGGTTCTCCTCTTTCAATTTCTCTCTCGATATGAGTGAGGCGGGAGATAGAAAGCTGACATATGTTTCCCCATGGGACTTTGATTACGCATACGGCAATAGCACTTGGGGAAATGCATTAAGCTTAAATCTTGCAAGCCAAAGCTCGATGCTTAATAGCGGAAGACTTCTTAGAAACGGCATGGAATACAAATTCTCGAACGACTGCATACTCGACAAGAGCGATTTTAAGATATCGAATTCAACAACCTTATACAGTTCCACCACCGACAATCCTTGGTTCAATATATTCGCAAAAGAGGAATGGTTCTGGAAAAAAGTGGTGAATAGATGGGAAATGGCAAAAGATGCCGGTGTTTTCACCGAAGCATCCAAGCTGATAACCCTATACACAGACAAATATTCCGCGGATTATGAGGAAAATGCAGCAAAATGGCCTCAATCATTCGGAATAACCTTAAGCGGATATCAGCCGAATATAGTCAAATACTTTGCTAATCAAAGGCAGGCTGCAGAATATTTGAAAATATGGTTCGAAGCAAGAATCAACGGATTAGATTCCGCATATAAGAGCAAGGTAAAATAAAGGGCCCGGGTTAATGAATCCTGGGCCTTATTTAATTATTCAGATTGATATTTTGCGATGTAGTCAGGCCAATCAAGCAATTCGACTTTAGTTTGCCAGCCGACCGGATCCTCTTTGTAGGAGAACGTTAATGAGCCTCTAGTGCCATCTGAAGCGATTTTTGGCTCGAAAAGGTCTTCATGCGCACCCTCAACATTTTTCTTATATGTGAGAGTGAGTGATTTGCCGTTTGACGACATAACGTATGTGTAAACGCCGAATCTGTTGTTTCTAGCATCGGTTATGGTCACCTCTCCATCGCCTTGTTTAGAAGTTGAAGTGTCAGGCTCAAACTCAAATACAAAAGATAAGCCTTTTATAGATTCCTCATAACGGCAGTATTTTCCACTATAGAGAGCGTCGCCTGATAAAACAGATGACACCGTTATGGTGTGAGTGTAAGTGACAGATGGGTCATCAACCGATGTAGCCTTGAACTGGAATGCGCCGGGTTTAGTTGAGCTGAACGTGTAATATTTAAGGGTGATGCCAGATGCCTTATAAGTCTTTTCTGTCGCCGTGTAGTCGGATGCGGTAACGCCGGCTGGAGCGATGATCTCCATATTTATTTCCTGAGATGCGCCAATTGGGTTAACCATCGCGCAAATGTTTGTGGAATCGCCAATCGCTATCGTGGATTTAACTTCGGTTGTCGACATTCCGCCTGTCTGCTGGACCAATCCGATGAATGAGATTGATTGAGCATGTAAAGCTCCAACCGTTAAGGTGAAATGCTTTTCAATGTTCTTAGTTTTTATGCTGACAGCGTATGTTCCAGCATCACGAATGGACTCAAGTATTAATGTTGATGTTTTCGCATCAAAGTAATTTCCATCACTCGTTGCCTTTCCGCCCTCTTTCTGAACGGTAACAACCCATTCATCAAAATTGGTGGAGGCTGTAGTAGGCAACACGTTTCTAACATCCAAAATAACGCCATCATCGCTTAATTCGGCAGTTACCGTTGATTCGTCTTCGATCTTTGTTGAGCCTGAATACACATCAAATGAAGAGTAATTGAAGGTTGAAGGCTCTACAGGGAGGTTAAGAAGACCGAGTTCTCCCGCTTCTGATTGGTAGATGGTCTCTTTGTAATCTAATTGAGCGTCCGCTTTAAATGAGAATGTTCCATCCTCGTGCTTATCAACGTTTTTGGCGTATGATTCGGCGTATTTATAGACAAGGTTCGTTAAAGTTCCATCACTTGAGAAGGTGGAGGATATATAGGCGTTCCAATACGTGTATGTGGTTTTGGAATAAATTGCGTAACTCATATCAAAACCATCATCCCTAATGATGAATTTTGTATCATTGTTTAAGTTGGATATGCCATTCTCGACCATCATCTCTAAAGATGCGTATCCGCCGCAGAAGCCATTGCCGGATTTGACCATGAGAGATGACATGTCGTACCCATTGAATCTATTTTCATTGATAGATGACGCTTTTGAATAGGTCTTTTGGCCACCTGAAGATTTCTCAATGTATCCAGATATTTCACCGTCTTCATAGTAATAATATGTTGTCTGGGTGGCACTTTTGCTATAGCATGCGAGCTCTCCGTTACTTCTTTTTCCTTTTTTGAAGGAATACTCCTGATAGCTCGATTCTCCATTAGATAATGATCCGTTGCGGATTGTGTTAGAAACTACGTTAGGCTCTTTTGCTCTAGCTTTTTCAAGCATGCCTTCTACCGCCGCCTTTAATTCATTTGACCAAGGCTGCCAATCTGAATCAGCACCATTTGAAGATGTTGATGTGATGTTTGTGGAAGTGCTTGAAGAAATGTGATCGACCTTAGATTCAGCGCTTTCGATTGATGTGGAGTCATTCAAAGATGATTCCGGTTTTATTTCTTCGCTTTTAGAGGAGCTGTTCGATTCGTTTTTGCCGCATGCTGAAAGGAGCAAAAACGCAGACGACAATAATATTGCAAATCTTGCTTTTTTCATTACTTTTCCTCCTGTTGTTTATAAGAAAAAGCGGATTAAAAACCCGCTTACTGTTTGATTCCTTGTGTGCAGTCGTATGAGTTTGGATAGACGTGGAAGACCAAGGCTCCTTCACCTTCATCCAAGATGCTGAAGAATCTGAAATAGAAGTCGTATCCTTCTTTTCTTGCAAAGTAGCCCCATGAGCTTCCTGGCAAATCATGCATTGAGCTGTCGATGACCCATCCATCTGCCGCAAGAGCGTCTTTGTATTCTTCTTCAAGGTTATTGTTATCTTCGTTTAAGTAAATCTGAATTGTGAAGTCTGGACCGAGTGATTCTGATAAATACATTCCATCGACCAAGGACTCAAATTGTGGGAATTCCTTATATTCGATATCGTACTTGCTCATCCAGTTCTTCATCTGATCAACAGGGAAGTAATCTGTGAAGTGAGAACCGCCGAGCGCTTCTTCTAAATAAAGCTGGATATCGACTCCATCATCCACTGCCATATAGTTAACGCAGATGTTGAAATCAGGGAATTGGTCTGAAAGCTTTTCAAAGACATGGAATCCATAACGAGGATAGTAATAATCGTTCTCCACGAATCCGTCAGCGATTAAGATATCAGCGAATCTCTGATCGAAGTCTTCGATTGGGTGTGGATCCAAAATGTCGATGATTGTGTATTCATCTTGAGTGCCGACATCAAAGATGTATTCATCGCTGATTGGGGCAACAGGGATTGCGTTTTCATCATTAAATACCTGCTTGAAAGCGTCCTTGATTTCCGCGTCCCACTCTGTGATTAATACTGGAGGTGGTTCGATTGTCATCCAAACGTCGACTATGAAACCAGTCTTGTTGGAATGTCTCATATTGAGATGGAGAACGCCGTTCTCGACATGATCTGCCTTCTTTTCGAAAACGATGTAGCCCTGATTCCAGAAAGAATTGCTAAATGTCCAATCTCTATCTCTACGAAGGTCTTCATAATATCTTGATAAAGCTTCGGAGTGTCCGTTCTTGTCTGTGAAAATGAAGTTCTTGTCTTCTTCAACCCAGACATATGTGTAGTCTTTAGATAATGGGGCAAGAGGAATTGTTTCACCGAATTTCTCATTAAATCCGGCCTTAACCTCATCTGACCAGTCTTTGATCAATGGATAATCGATCTCTGCTTCCTGATATACATCATTCCACATGAAGATTTCAAATCCCTTTGCGCTTACGCCTCCTGGGCAATAATCGAATTGTATAAACGTCTCCGTGACAGCGTTGTTGGTTGAATAGACGTATCTATTGTATCCTGCTGATACATCGACGCCGTAAAGCTCCCAGCCTTCTCCTGCAACAATTTTCTGATACTGTTCTGAAAGATCGGCATCGGCTTTGGAAATGAGATAGAAATACTGATCCTGTTCATCTTCCTTTATCGAATACTCAAAACCAGGGGCAAGCTCAATGTAAGGAGCGATTTCTCCGGTTACATCCCACATCATCTTTGCTACTTCATCATCCCATTCAGTGGTATTGACGAAGGATTTTTGTGGCGTTTTCCCTCCACCGCATGCGGAAAGGATAATGGCGGCGCTTAATAACGTTGCTTTTGTGAAAACTCTCATAATCTACTCCTTTTTGACGTGGAAATTATATAGGTGATGTCAATAAAAAGCAAAATTATATTTATATAAAAAGCAATGTTGTCGTTATCAATAAAAATATCCAAGCGCAATAGTGGCGCAATTTAATTCTTCGGTTCATGGAGGTCTTATGGGCAGACGTATATGCGATGGTTGGCATGCTGATGCTTCCTAAAACAATCATGTACATGTGGGCCATTTGGATGGGATTCTCAGAATCTAGGAAGGAAATAAGAGATTAATGATCACGGGAATCACACAGGGTTCCCGTTTTTGTTCGGCTTAAATTCATTTAAAGACGGGTTTGATACAACAACAAAACATCGTGATATCATTGTCCTTAAGAGGTGTCAGCATGAAAGAATATAAGCACACAGTCCAATACTATGAAACAGATAAGATGGGCATATCGCACCACTCCAACTACATAAGATGGATGGAAGAGTCCCGCGTCGATTTCCTAGATCAAATCGGATGGAGTTACTCAAAATTTGAGGAAATGGGAATTATTTCTCCTGTCGCCAGCGTGGAATGCGCGTTCAAAAAGCCAACAACATTCCCTGATACAGTTACAATTGTCGTTAATATAGCTGAATATAACGGCGTTAAGATCGTGTTCAAATACACGATGAAAAATGATAATGGCGAAGTCGTTGCAGAAGGCAAATCATCCCACTGCTTCATCGATTCAAAAAAGATGCCTATGCTGGTTAAGAAATCACTTCCTGAATTGCATGAGACATTAATGTCCTTGGTCATAGCCTAAACAAAATCCTCCCATCTTGTCTGACGGGAGGTTTTCTTTAGTTTGGAAGACCCGCTTTCGCGTTCGCTGCATTACTGAACAAGATAAAATCTTGCTGGGTAACGCCATAAGTCCAATATCTAATTCCTGTATTAGCGTCGCTGACATCGGATTTTCTTTCGGCGTAATAATAAGTCGTGCATCCACTTTTTGAGCTGGCTGGATAATGCGTTGATGTATCGTATTGAGTTCCTCCAGCAACATTAGGGACTAGCTCGGAAGCCTGGCATGCCCTTTCTCCGATAAGAAGGGTGCAAGAGTTGAATATCTTACTGTTAGCCAGGGTGAGTTTTGAAACTCTAGATGCATTGTTTCCCGTCGTGTCAGGGAGATGCATGTATTGCAATGAGCTGCACTCATTGAAAGCGTTCTTGCCGATGTATCTAAGGTTCGTTGAATTTCTTAAGTCAAACACCCCCTGAGTAACCGCGGTAGGCGTTGCTGAAGCGCTGTTAGAGTAGTATCTATATACAGGCTGTGAATCGCTCATTGTTTTCAAGGCGACGTCTCCCATAAATGCGTTATCGCCTATGTCATATATATTGGTTAATTGGGTGAAGTCAAACTTCTGAAGGAGCTTGTTTCTTTGGAAGGAGCCCTGATAAATCGCCTTGTTAAATGAAGGGTTATTAAACATTGGGTGGTTTGCTTCCCAAGCCTCAGTGTCCCCCGCATCTAAATGAGTGCCATTCAAATACTTAAGTCCGGATAAATCGCCATTAATCTCGGTTAAAAGAGGGTTGGCGGCAACGCCATATGGATAAATTGTGGTCAATGATCCAGGAATGGTTATTGAGGTAGCGCCTGTACCAAATATAGCTTCTGAGTTGATATATTTTGTTCCGTTTGCAATTGATAAATTGCCAGTTATGGCCTTTTGGATCGAATATAGAAGGCCATAATGATTTCCATTCTTATCGTAGTAAAGCGTGTCCCCATCCCATGATGTGTCATTCATGACAAAACTCGTCTTATCGAAGTATGTGATATTAGAATTCACCGCATGCCCCGTTGCAGATGACGTGATTCTCGGGGTGGTTGAGAATGACGATAAGTCAAACGAGGTCGAGGTTGCATCACTTGTAACGCTGGAGAACGCGTTGTTGAAGAAGGCAAACCTTCCAATTTTTGAGCATGACGAAGGAAGTCTGCAATACGATGATTGTCCATTAGGATCGGTTTGAATAACGCCAGCAGATTTGTATGTAAACACGCTTAAAACGGTATTAGGAAGCGCTCCAGTTGAATCGTAAGACGACATGAAGGCTCTCTCGCCTATTTCTTCTAAAGTGTCTGGTACATAAACTGCGGTAATTCCTTTATCACCAAACACATAATCTCCAACTTTCTTGATTGGTGTAGTTGTTGATAAGGTGGTTAAGTCTAATGTTCCGTTGATTTTATCAAAGCATTGGGTGATGGTTGTTCCACCGTTCTGCTGAATGGTGGCGATGTTGTCGTTAGCGTAATAAGTTACTCCCGTATCAAGGTTTCCAAGGCCCAACACATAATAAGGACATGGGCTTGCACTATTGGATTCGTCTGTTGGTTTAATGTTTTTTGCAGTAGATTCCTGCAAATAACCTTGTTTAATGGTCATCCATGATTTATCTAGAGGTTCTCTGTCTGTATATATGACGACAACGTTTGAGCCGAGAATATTAGAGCCCCACCCAAAGCTGCTTGATGTGTTAAATCTAAGATTTAAAAACATCTCTCTTAATCCGGTGTTCGCAAATGTGTTGTTTTGGAACACTTTTAGTCCACTACTTCCGTGGAATGTCACAAGATTGGTACACCCATCAAATGCGTTTTGTCCGAACGTTATCTGGCTCTTATTGTCATTTGTAAGACCATGCTTATTGTGTTGGCACTCAAGCATGCGAACACTCCTTATTGATTTCGCGTTTTTAAATGAGTTGCTTCCGATGGCAACGCTGCTGCCTCCAGACTGGCTTGCTTGATAGTTGCTGAGTGAGCAAGGAAGCTCAAGATCAAATGTCCTCGTGGCACGTAATCCAAGGTTTTCAAATACATTGTTACCAATGTTTCCCAAGCAGCAATCGGCGGTAGGATCAGTTCTAAAAGAAAGATAGCTGACCATATAGAGATTCTTGAAAGAACTACTCCAGAAGAATTCTAAAGAGTTAGGGAGTATTAACTCCTCCATTTTGTTATTTCCATTATCTCCGAACTGATACCATCCTATCTCTTTTAATTCCGTGCAGTTCTCATATCTTAGCTGTTCGAGTTCTGTGCAGTCTTTATATGCGCTATACCAGATTCTAACAAGGTGCTGATTGTGAATGATTCCTTTTAATTCGGTGTGGCCCTCGAATGATCTAGGACCAATGACAGCCAAAGGGTAATCCGCATTGGTCTCGTCATCATGAACATAATCAGGTAAGGTTAATACCTGGTTATGCATGAACCCCTCTACATCATCGGTTTCAAATCTTGTGTAAGAGATGAGGGTTGCAAAAGAGTAATTGTTCTTCCATGTCCTCTTATTTGATTCGGAAACTATTTTTCCATTAAGCGTGATTGAATAGACGAGCCCAGGGTACTGAAGGCTGCTAGAAATGCTTGGAATCTCAAATGAAAGCTTCACCATTTTGTCATCTCTATTATCGGTTGAATAAAGATAGGCGTAATACGTTCCAAACGCAGAAGGCACTTCATTGGATTTGCATTGGAAATACACAGTGAGGTTATCGCATTGTGTGAAAGCAAAATCTTCGATACACACTACATTTTTAGGCACATGAAAAGCGGTGAGGTTAGCACATTTCGAAAAGGCATATGAGCGAACGGTGATAGGGTTATTTGGAAGGAAAATATATGGTAAAATATAGCAATTCTCAAAAGCGCATCTGCCGATTTCTAAAATCGATTTAGGGATTGTGAAGTTTTTGAGTTTATAGCAAGAGGCAAACGCGTTATCCGCTATTGTTTCTATGTGATTATTAACAGAATCATCCGGCAGTCCTGCATGAGCATACTTAACGGATTCAAGGCTTCTGCAGTCCATGAATGTAGCGCATTGAATCTCAGTGATGTTCTCTGGCAAAACAACATCTACAAGATTTATGCAGCACATAAATGCTTCAGGCTTTATTTCATCGATGCAGTTAGGAATGTCAACATGAACAAAGTCGCAGTTTGAGAACCCTCCATATGAAATGCACTTGACGTCGTATGTTGTCGCGCCAAATGAAAGGGTTGAAGGCAAACTCAAATGGGAAGGTGTTGTGCTTCTATCAGAATCGGCCCAAGCGATTGAGATGGCGTTTGGGTTGTTTTTAATGGCTTTACACTGGTATTCATAACCATTTGAATCGGCGGCGACAAAAGTAAAATCGTTGTTTTCTGAGTATTTTTCTGCAAAGGCAACGATTGAGTGAACACTTAAAAGAGATAGGCTCAATAATGCGCTTGATAAGATTATGATTTTAGCTAATAGATTTTTTCTCATTTTAAGCCCCTCCTCTATAACTGTTTCCTCTCTGGGTGTATACCTCATTCGTTTTATACGGCGCATTGTCGATTATGTAATACGGCATGTCTTTCTTGTCTAACACGAGAAGGTAATCAACAAACCTGCCACTTGTTTCATCAAAGATGATCTTGAAGTCACCAGTGGAAGAATCCGCAGCAAATGAACCGGAAGCGATATTGAATTCAATAGACATTGAAACCTCTGAGAACTTCTGTTCATCTTTTGGGGTGACAATCGGGTTTCTGAGTATGAAATCAACGTTTGTGATAGAACTGTCCATCATTGGAGAATCTGATGATCCGATGGTTCCGTCATTCTGTCCTTGAGCCGCTAAGAAATAAATGTTTGCGGTTCTATCGCTTTTACTTGCACCAATGCAGTATTCACCAGGAGGCAACTTGAAAATGTGAGCGAATAGCTTGTTTTTTCTGTTTAAAGAGTCCTTGCTGACGCTATATCTATCAACCGCTTTTGAGTCTGTAATTCCACTTGATGCATCGTATCTAAAATATCTGCACAAATCATCTCCCTCACCATTGTTGTGATAATAATATTGGTAGACATTATCACTTGAATGCATCGTGTACTTTTTGACAAAGTCATTAGATGATGTAGAGGAATTGAATCCATAAATGGTAATATCGTCACCATTTCCAACGACAGATACGTTAGCGCCGTTAGGATTCTCGATTTTGAACACTATCGAATTCGAAGGGTAATACTTGGTTGATCCATTTTCTTCAAAGCCGAATTTTGAAGATGGAGAGCCAACAGGCATGTATGAAGTCAGTCCGTTCAATATTTCATTCTCACTGCTTCTGAACATAAAACCAAATCTTTGGTTTCCAGGTTTAATGGTTGCGCCGAATTTATCGATTAATCTACTTGAGAAGTAATTGGCTAAGAAAGGGCTTCTTGTGTTGTAGAAATAGTTATTTCCGTGGGTCTCTGACAAATTATCAAGATCCATCTCATAGATATAATCAAAATCTCTTTGGTAAAGCGGGGAGAAAGTGTTCGTGGAACTCCATGAAGGTTCAGCGCCAATGTTATCTAACTGATTATCACTTGTGTTCCACATGTAATTGGTTCCGAACTTTGTGTGATCGATTTCCGCTGTCGAATAATACACTTTGGTTATTGGCTCAGCGCCATTTAAAATGCGGCTGCTTCCAATTCCATCGGCGAACTTTGTTCCAAGATTATCCTCAGTTAAAGGGGTTGCACTGTAATTTGTGGCGATTTTAAAGACGCCGAGTCCTCTATCTTTTCCTTCTTCGTCAGATATGACTTGGTTGTTTAAGAAATCGACTGAGTTAATATACTGATAATTATTTTTTGTGACTGTGACGTCTCCAGTGGCGTTCAGCGTGTCGTTGTACTTGGTGATGAATCTTCTTGAAGTTGATGCATCATAACGAAGGTATTGTCTATACAAACCATCGGTGTCCTTCAGCTTGCTATCATATGAGGTATATGAATACTTATTTGAGTTCATGATCGTGTATGAACCCCAAGCCTTTGCTCCGATATTGTAGTTATCTCTGATAACGCCATAAACCTTCGAGAAGTTCATGACACCTGTATCGCCGTGCGCCTGAAGAGCGATGTCTGGAGAAATGTCGTTGAAAACACTCGCGCCAATCTCGCCGACAAGTCCGGTTTGAGACTCGGTTTTTATGGATGTAAGGTCGCCGTTGTTAAGGTTTAATGTTCCGTTATATAGATAACAGTTGTTAAGGCTTCCGTCGACGTGACCGGCAATGAAGCCGATGTTGTTTCCGTGGTGGTAATTCGTGTGGTCGCCTATAACGAAATCGCAGAATAGCTTCATGCCATATCTGCCTTCGTCGTATGTGGAGCCGTTTGATTGAATGCGGCAAAGATATGTCTGAACAACTCGTGAATATGCATATCCGTCGATGGTGATTGAGGCGATTAAAGAGATTCTGGTATCGATGTAAACATCGTTTGAGTTGAACTCAACACTATCCTTTAAGTGTGAGAGATTCAATCTAGCTCTTTCTTCTCCGCCCTCATTTCTCTTCTCAATCAAGGAGGTAGAGAATCTCCAATAATATGTAAATGGGGTGTCTGTAGGGTGGTATTCAGTGAAGTAAAACGAAGAATAGTCGGTATCATCGATAACCGAGATGTTTTCTTGCGAATTGATGTTTGAATATGATGTAGCACCAAGTCCTGAAGGATTTTTTAAGTCAGTTGTTGTGCCATTATTTGTGAATCTAACTCCACCATCTTTTATGAAATGCTCTGTTTCCGCGGCGAAAATATCATCGATTTCGCTGCCAAATAAATAATCTAGGTTACTTTTGTTCGAATCGTATCCGGTTGATTCAATCAATAAATCCTTAACAACGAGATTTTCAACAGATGCGTTTGAAGCTATATACCCGAATACTCCAATATCTTCAGGCGTGCCTGAAATCTTTAGGTTAACGATCGGGATGTTGTGACCGTCAAAAGAGCCATAGAAAGGCGTGCCTTCTCCACCGATTGGAGGCATTGCGATTTCTGAAACGGATGCCATATCCAGATATGAGGTGTATTGCACTTCGCCATCTGCCTGAGGCATTATGCATTCATATCCTCTAGACTCATCGAAAATATGTCCAACCGAAAAGTATGTTTTCTTCTCAAAAACGCCAAGGTTCTGAAGACGGGTAAGGTTGTAGAAATGAATAGGAGAGACTATCTCGTAAGGGTTTTCTTCAGTTCCATTGCCATCATAGAAATAGCTTCTTAAACCAACTCCACCACCAACGATGTGATCCTCGTCTGCAACGGGTAAAGAAGCGCGGAACCACGCGAAAGTGCCTATGCAAAAAGCGGCAGCGGAAAGCATTGAGACAAGGCCGGTTAATATTAATCTGAAATTATTACCTCTAGACGCCATAACCAAACCTAAACAAATAATCGTCCACCACTTCTAAATCCTCTAATCGGACGACATTGACATAATCAGCAAGTTTTTCTGCGTTGTAATTCACATTGATGAAAACGGTGACTTCTGATTCGTCGGATAAAACACAATCGTCATCGTATAAAGTAATCGCTTCCGAAGTTTCAAAGAAATTACAGTGTTCATCATTTTTTAATGATGAGAGATAGCTGAACTTATGGAATATTTCCTCATTCTGATTCAGCACATCGTTCTGTGCTTTATATGATGGGTAGTATTTTTTTACCGATCCATCAATTAAACTGTCGGAAGATAGATCCGCATCCAAAAACACGTCGAATTCCAAGCAATCAGAGGCTTTGATCTGGTTTTCGTTTGTAGATACTGTGCGGAGCAAAGAGTCCACCTTCAATCTTGTATCAGCAGTCAAGAACTTAATTTTTGCTTCGTAAATGATGTTGGTGTTCATGGACAGCAAGGTGCTGTTGTTGATCAATTTATCAAGCGGATCATAAAGATTCATGTGGACATCAGACTCGCTAAAAACGTCGTCTTCAACGGTGCCAAATTTCTTTAACTCTTCGTTATATGTGTATTTATTAACAGTTCCATTCTCAGGTGCGAGATAATCGATGAAAGAGTCGGTTTCACTAATCCTGACTGTCGGATAGACAAACTTATAGAGATTGAACTCGACGAGCTGATAGCATTCCGGATTGACTGCCGTGATATTTGAAACGGAAGCCTCAACGCTTGTTCTAGAAGTAAACCAAGCAAAAGTACCGGTGACAGCAGCACCGGCAGACAAGACTATTCCGAAAATCGAGCAGGCAATTTGTTTACGTATCATACAAATTTGGTCTGCAGCTGGCTACCCTGGCAAGGGCCCTATAGTTTTGCGTCGCCCAGTTTCTTGGGTTTTGCTCTTATAGACGCGTACATTATACACGCATGTTATCGCATGTTAATTAGAAAAATGCTCCATTTTTGGCGTTAGTGTCATTTTTTTGTATTTTTAATTACTTATTAAAACATTTTGTACGGTATGTTCGGTAACACTATTCCATTTTTTGTATACAAAAAGACAATCAGATAAGATGGCAGATTAGATAAAAGTCACAGAACGAAGGCTCTTTAAATGTGGCAGCAAACGCAATTGCGTATCCACACAATCAGTTCTCTTTTAAGAGCAACCACTAATATGTATAATTCTATAAACCGTATGAAATACTCTAAATTGACCAGATTAATAATCTCCGCAACACCACTACTAACGATGTTTTCTTGCGCGTCAAAGGGGCAAGATTCAGGAAACCAAGATTCTTCTCAAGAACAATCGAGCAGTCACGTTCTTTCTTCTATAGAGCAATCAAGCACCAGCGTTTTTGTTGATCCCAATAATGTGTTGTTCCCTTCTGTTTATTCAATTGAGCAAAAACTGAAATCTCAGTTCAGTGTTACCTTAGAATGCGAGGTTGATGATAAGCATGAAGAAATAACTTTTACCCGTTACAACCAATATACCAAATTCGAATCTTCCATTGATGAAGATGGATTAAATTGTTTTGTAAATAACGGGTCTGGCACGGGTTTTTTCTACTCAAAAGACAGCGATGGACGTTATTCATCATTCACCACTGGTGAATTTGATTTGAATCAATATTATCGCAAAGCTTATGTTGGTTGTTTTGCTGGCGTTGAATACGTCTTCAAATCCAACGAGGAAATCGAATATCTTGGTAGAAATTGCATTAAATATACCAACAAGGAAGATCCAGGCGAATCAGCACGGGAATCATTGATATTAGATAAAGAGACCGGTTTGGTCCTCCATTATGATTTGGGATATGTCACAGAGGGTTTGGCACTAGACACCTGGACAACACAATTTAAATTTGACGTTAAGGAAATCCATTTAGGGCAAGAAGTAAAAAACACAATAAATGAAGATATAGAAAGCGTGCGCGTTGAACCACTAAGTTCCACTACACTAAAGAAACTTGGTTTCCAAGGAGAATTAGAAACACCAAATTTCGCCATCTATGAATGTTCAACCAAGTGGCAAAGCAATAGTTTGGATGAATATAAAATCGAATATAGGGATAGGGTTAATAGCGGAAACGACTCATACATAAACCAATTCGAGACATTCACGACTTGCCTTTACAATATGGGCTTCAATAAAGCTTCATCCGAATCTTCTGTCGATATCGATTACGAAGAACTAATCGTTGATTCAACAATAGATTATGATGCGGATATATCCTTCTCGGCGTTTGCATCAGTGAACTCCACCACTTATAAAGTGGATAGCCACTTAACCATAAATGGTGGGCAGGCCTCAATAACATTCATTCTCACTCACATAGCCTAAAAACGCGGAGTTTTAACAACGTACACGGTTAGTGCCTAAGAATCACGAACGGTGACGACAAAAAGAAAAAAGTGGATGAGGGCTTTTTACCCTTGTCCACTTTTATCCTAGCACTTCATTTTCTGATAGCTTCTTTGATTCTGACTTCAGCTACTTTCTTGTTGCATTCGTCATAGCATCGGCCGTAGCTCTTAAGTGGGCAAGGGTTATTGCCCACTCTCATCATATCAACTGATTAATAGAAACGACATCATAGCCCTCATTACTTATGATTTTTGTTAATTCATCCAGATTTAAACTTAATTCTGAGGTTATTATTGTCATTTTTTTATCTCTATAAGATTTAACGTATGTGACATTAAAAGAACGTCTTATTACATCATTAATATGCGTTTCACACATCCCACACTTCATTCCATTTATATAAACAATATATTTATGCTTTATTGGGTTGTTATCGATTAGTTTTCTTATTTCTTCATTTACCTTATTACAGCTTGTGCATGTTTTTCCACACTCCGATTGCAAATGACCACATTCACATTTTAAGCTACCATTTTTCTTTTTTACGAAATGGGTAACTATCGGCACTATAACAAGTAAAATAGCTATGATAAGAATTATTATTTCATACCATCTCATTATGAAGATGATTTGGTTTTAAATGTAAATTTATCCTTTTTCATAACTAAAAATGAAGCAAATACAACTAAACCAATAATAGCTAAAGTGACAAGTATGCCACCCACAATTGACACTTCATATAATGTGCCAACCCAATAAACTAATGAAGACATACCGTATGAGACACCAAACCAGAAGCCTAATGTCTTTAAGAATTCTTTCTTAGTTTGTTCTGACTTTGCAGTAGCAATTGCAGCCATGCAAGGGAATGTTAATAAATTGAATATTGCAAATGAATAAATGCCGGCTGCTGACAATGATGTGATACTTTCAGCAAGAGTGTCCTCTGCGCCACCATTAAATAAGATAGCCATTGTTCCTACAACGTCTTCTTTTGCAACTAGACCAGTTACGGACGCTGCGGCAAACTTCCATCCATCTGAGTTGATTGCCCATCCACATGGATAGAACAAATACTTTAATCCCATTCCTATATAGCCAATTAATGAATGTTCGATTTCTTCAACCATACAGAACGATCCATTTTCAAACCCAAATGTATTTAAGAACCAAATTACAATTAATGATGCTGTTAATATAGTTGCTGCCTTATAGACATAATGCTTTAACTTTTCCCATAAATGTGCACCTACATTCTTTGGTTGAGGCAAATGGTACTGAGGTAATTCCATAATAAATGGAGATACATATTTATCCTTTGAAAATACTCTCATAAGAATAGCTAAAATAACGGCTAAGGCAATACCGCCAATATAAATGCTAAACACAAAAATATCAGCGTATCCAAATCCACATGCTACAGCAACAGCTGCAAGTAATGCCCAAATTGGAGCCTTTGCACCGCATGAAAAACATGTCATCAATCTGATGGTTCTATTCTTTTCTACATCGTTTTCGATTGTTCTTGTTGCCATGATAGCTGGAACCGAGCAACCAAAGCCCGTTAGCATAGGAATAAAAGCTTTTCCTGATAAACCAAATTTTCTAAATGCTCTATCTAATATAAAGGCAATTCTTGCCATATAACCTGTATCTTCCATTATTGCAATGAACAAAAACAGTAACATGATCTGAGGAATAAATGAGCAAACTGCGTCAAGTCCCGTTAATACTCCATCGCAAATTAATGAACCATACCATGTTGAGCTGGCGGCATTTGCGGCTACATCACCAAATTCTTGAAAGCCAGAACATATCCACTGGAATCCAGCTATGAATTGTCCTGTAAGCCAACCCATCCATGATTGTAAAAACACTCCTATGGACGGAATCCCCTCTAAGGCTTCACCTTCATAACCCATTCCAGTAAAGAAATTTACCCAGCCTTCGTTCTCAATTGATAATCCCATTTTACCCATGAAAAACAAATCTTCACTGAAAGTGAAATGGAATATTAAAAACATGATGGCAATAAAAATTGGCAATCCCCAAATTCTATGTGTTAACACCTTATCGATGCGACTAGATTTTGTTTCACCATTTGATGATTTTGCTGAAACACTAACAACATTTCCGAATTCTTTTTCAATGTATTTATATCTCGCATCCGCAATTAATGCTTCAAAATCATCGCCAAATATCTCATCGTTTATTATTTCTTTATATTTAGAAACAATAGTTAATAAATCCGAATGATCTTTTACCTCGATCTCATCATTTTCTACCAATTTAACTGAATGAAATAGCGGATTATTAACGCCTTTACCCTCAAATGCTATTTTTACATCGGTAATTAGATGAAGTAATTGCTTATCCTCAAATAGTGTCTTACCTTCTCTTGTTCTATAGCTTTCCTCAAGGGTAATTCTCATTAGTTCATCTATTCCATCACCTCTTAGTGCTGAAATTTCAACAACCGGAACACCAAGCTTTTGCTCGAGTATCTTTGCATCAATCTTATCGCCATTTTTCTTTATAATATCAGTCATATTCAACGCAATAACGACTGGTACATTAATTTCTAATAATTGAGTAGTTAAATATAAGTTTCTTTCCAAATTGGTGGCGTCAATAATATTTATAACTACATCTGGATTTTCATCTAGAATAAAATTTCTAGAGATAACCTCCTCTGGTGTATATGGCGATAAAGAATAGATACCAGGTAAATCTACAATTTCTATTTCTTCTTTTAATTTTTTATAAGTACCCGTTTTTTTATCTACAGTTACGCCTGGCCAGTTTCCAACGTGAGCTGTTGAACCGGTTAATGCATTAAATAATGTAGTTTTTCCACAATTTGGATTACCTAATAACGCAGCAGTTTTCATTTTTCTACCTCCATTAATACGAGGTTAGCCTCATCCTTTCTTAACGAAAGCTCATATCCTCTAATGGTAACCTCTATCGGGTCTCCTAACGGTGCCTTTTTCTTCATTGTCACCATGGCTCCAGGAGTTACTCCCATATCAAAAAGTCTTCTTCTAATCCTTCCTTCTCCCTCGACTTTAAGTATTTGGCCAGTCTCGCCAATAATAAAATCTTCTAATTTCTTTTGCATTTCCTGCCTCCTACGCAACTAATATCTTTAAAGCAAGACCACTATCCAATGCCAAACGAGCATTTTTCACAATAACCACTAAGTTACCTTTTATATTATCAATTACTCTGATCTTAGAATTTACGGTAATTCCTAATGACTCTAAATGCCTTTTTAGCTTGTCCTCTACAATTAACTTTTTAATTATCAAATCGATATTTATCGGTGCTAAAGGTAATGGCATGCTACTCTCCTTTCCAGTTAGTTTAGACTAACCTTCAAGTTAAATTTATCTTTTTAGGGAATGCTTGTCAAGAAATAGTTAGTGCAGTCTAACTACATTTATAAATAAAAAGGAATGTGACAACTGGATGAACTGATGTCTGTCAAATAGACAGTCCAAAATTTAAAAATAATTAAATAAATATAGGCAATAAATTAGAGTCGGCACGATTCCCAAATTGGGTTGGAGTCATGCCTTTTAACCTTTCTTGGAGCCTCTTGTTATTATAAAAAATTGCTCAATAATATTTACAAAAGTTGCTCAATTATTTTTACAAAAGTTGCTCATTTTGATAAACTTACTTCGGAGGATATGCCTATGGATAAAATTGTAAATAAAGAGAGATATAAAAAACGTGTAATCGATGATGTTATTGATAAATA
>JAKSVF010000049.1 GCA_024408235.1 Bacilli bacterium | reverse complement strand
TGGAAAGGTACGTTGAGAGACTCACACTTCTTGAAATATAAATTCGATGTGACGCTGAATGAATCGTCTATTGAGCAGGTCTCAACTTCAAAACCATTTTCTTTCATTATGGAGGCTAAAGCAAATCCGTCCCCACCGTTATTGCCCTTACCGACAACGATGATGGTTTTGCCATGCCAATCAAAGGAATTAAAAATACCTCTTGCGGCTTTGAGCATTAAATCTTCTTCTTTAATGCCGCTTTCATGAGCAAGTCTATCAGCGGTTTGGATGTCTTTTACTTTGTAAATCTTCTTCATTATTTGTTCTCAAGGCCACCAAATCTTCTGTTTCTATTACAGTATTCTTTTAAGCAATCAATCAAATTATCACGTTTGAAATCAGGCCAATAAGTTGGAGTGAAAATGAACTCAGCATATGCGAGTTGATATAAGAGATAATTCGACAATCTCTGCTCTCCAGATGTTCTAATCAAAAGATCAACTTTTGGTATTCCTGCCGAATATAGGTAATCGTTAAATGACTCTTTATCGAGGTCATCAAGGCTGAGTTTACCTGCTTTATAATCCTCCGCTATAGCTTTTGCTGCCCTAACGATTTCTTGTTGAGAGCCGTAGTTTAGGCAGATATTGAATATCAATGAATCATATTCTTTTGTTTGATTAATAGCGTCTTTTAATGTCTCTTGTGTATGGAGAGGGAGCCTAGATTGGTCGCCCATTACTCTAATTTGAATGTGTTTCTCGTGGAATTCCGCGATGTTGTCATGGAAGAAATCGTCGAGATAATTGAAAAGGTTATCGATTTCATCCTGTGGCCTATTCCAGTTTTCGGTGCTGAACGCATATAAAGTCATGGCTTTGACTCCGAATTCCTGACAGGCTCTAGCGATTTCGATGATGCGTTTGCAGCCTTCTTTATGGCCGAGATGACGAGGAAGACCGCGTTTCTTTGCCCATCTTCCGTTTCCGTCCATGATGAAAGCGATGTGTTTGCACTCTTTAGTCAAAACGAAATTTTTCTTAAGCATATCATCTCTCCTCCAAGTATTTTTTTATGTCTTCAACGACTTTTATGTTTGTTGACGTTCCGCTAGCAATATGAACAGAGTGCACGTTGCTTAGGTCGACGTCACGCAAATCATTTACATCATTAATCTTCAGTGTTTTTCGAATATTTTCTTTACCTAATGCAATCTCGTACAACTTATTTGTGTTCGAACTTTTTATAGATCCGACGATTAAACAAAGGTCGATTTCCTCATTGAGATTAGCAAGGGCTTGTTGTCTTAATCTAGAGGCACTGCAAATCTCATCTATTATGTCCGCATTAGGTCTATTGAACCTGATATCTTCGTGGATATGTTCAATCTCGAGGAATGACAATGTGGTCTGATTTGTGACTAATGGATTATCTCCAATAGAGGAATAATCAATTCCATCTTTGATGTCATACAGATGCACT
The DNA here is from genome assembly GCA_024408235.1 of Bacilli bacterium. Classification (GTDB taxonomy): domain Bacteria; phylum Bacillota_I; class Bacilli_A; order RFN20; family CAG-826; genus UBA4951. The sequence goes on along the minus strand of JAKSVF010000049.1, from coordinate 7,456 downwards.
CTCGGCGATATCGAAATGGATGCTTCGGTCTCAGGATGCCCCGCTTTACCTATGAATATGACATCTCTATTAGAATCAACCGCTTCTCTAATTTTGCTCATATTGAGCTTAACGATTTTGCAAACGGCGTCATAGTGGGTGACGTTGTTAGCATCTAAGATCGAATCTAAAGATTCATCATGCCCATGAGCGGTGAAGATTACTATATCCCCAGGTTTAAATTCTTTTAATCTCGATATTTTGTCAATGCCCGTTGTGTCTATTGTCACGATGCCTATATCAGATAACTCTTTAGCAACGACTTCATTGTGAACGATCATGCCGAAAACATAGATTGTAGAACATGGATTATCCTCTCTAACTTTCTTGGCAAGATTAATTGCGTTTATCACTCCGTAGCAGTATCCGATTGGATGGATTTCTTTGATGTTCATTCGTTTATCCACTCCACTGCTTGTTCTAGGCTGACTCCAACTCTAGTTTCCTGCTCTTTTGTCGTTCCTCTTTCAACGAATGACATAGGGATTGCTTTTACCTTGAGTTCGCCCTTGAAGCCCAAATCATATAAAGCGGTCTTTATAGATGAAGCAAATCCGATTTCAGTTCCATACGGGTCGTAGACGTAGATGGTTTTGTAATTCAAAAGGGATTTTAATACGTCGATATTTATCGGCATCTGGAATAATGCATCTATGATGGTGATTGATTTATCGAGTGTTTTGGACAATTTTTCTACAGCTGGACCATAGGATATTACCGCTTTATCTGCACCCGCATTCAAAACATCCCACTGTCCAAGGGTTATTTCTTCCTTTATTCCGCTTTCTCCGACTTCTAAAGACGTTTTTGGATATCTTATCGCAAGAGGATGATTAAAGGTTCTAGAGAAGGCGAAAAGCTTTGCTGCTTCCTTGTCGTTTCTCGCCATTGCGACGCTCATATTAGGGATGCTTGAGAAATAAGCGACATCATATATGCCGTTATGGGTTTCCCCGTCTCCTCCGACGAGGCCAACTCTATCGACCAAAATGGTTACGTTGCCATCCATTCTAGCTACATCATGATGTATTTCGTCGTATGCTCTCTGTAAGAATGTTGAATAGACCGTGACATATGGTTTCATTCCACCGACGGATAAACCGTTAGCAAAAACTACTGAATGCTCTTCAGAAATTCCGACGTCATAACATCTATTCGGGAATTCTTTGAGATTCTCCAAAAGATCGCTTCCGTATCCTGTTGCCGGATGAATTGCGACCACTTCTTTATCTTCTCTCATAGCGTTCGCTAAGCATTCAGCGTAGAAGCTTGACCACGAACCCTGGTTAGGATTCGAAAGGACACCAACTTCCGGATTGAATGGTGGCACTGCGTGATAGTGGCCGTATTTATCCTTTTCGGCAGGTTCATAACCTTTGCCTTTGACTGTTTTAACGTGAAGGATGACAGGCCTGTCGAATTTATCGATTTTCTTGAACGCTTTTTCTAATGCTTTGATGTTATGGCCGTTAACGATGCCGTAATAATAAAGGCCCATCTGTTCAAAGAAGTTCTCCGGGTATAGATGTCTTTGGAAGAAGTTCTTAATGCCAGATGTCATCTTGAAAAACCATCTGAACCCTTTGCGTTGGAAGATCCTTGAATAATTGTCTTTTGACTTATGGTATCCTTTGGATAACTTAATGCTAGACAAGAGTTTATGGATTCCGCCAACAGGCTTAGTGATGGACATTTCATTATCGTTGATGATCACGATGATTTTATGTTTGAAGCCAGCAAGGTTATTGAGCGCTTCATATGCTAATCCGTTTTCGACGGATGAGTCACCGATTACTGTGATGATGTTGTAATTCTCCCCCTTTAGGTCACGGGCAAGTGCCATACCCATTGCAGCGGATATTGAATTTGATGAATGACCAGATTCATATGAATCAAATTCTGATTCTGAACGTTTCTGGAAACCGTCGGTCCCATTGCTTGTCCTTAAGCCTTCGAGAGTTCTGCCTGACAGGATTTTCTCTGTGTAACTCTGGTGTCCAACATCAAAAATCAACTTATCTTCTGGAAGGTTATAATGATGGAAAATAGCGGTAGTCAATTCAACGACTCCGAGGTTTGGCGAAAGATGTCCACCATTGATGGAGCAGGCTTTAATGATTTCGCCGCGAATTTTAGAACAAAGATCGTTTAAACCGGCAAAATCCAAAGTCTTGATGACTTCAGGGTTTTTGAGATCGCCAAGTTCGATTGTCTTCGCTATTTTCTTGCTCATAAGTACACGTATTATACACATGTAAAGCTGACAATGGAAAGAAACCATTGTCGAATAAGAAAAGCGGACTCTTTTCGAATCCGCTCCAGTTTTAAGTGTTAAGTCCCTTGAATTGGGTGTTGTAGAGAGAGGCGTAAACGCCATTTTTCTCGAGAAGAGATTTGTGGTTTCCAATCTCAACGACGTGTCCATGATCCATGACGACAATCTTATCGGCATCCTGAATTGTTGATAGACGGTGGGCGATAATGATGCTTGTGCGGTTTTCCATAAGTTTTACCATCGCGTCCTGAATCTTCTTTTCAGTACGGGTATCAACGCTGGATGTTGCTTCATCTAAGATTAATATCTTAGGATCAGCAAGGACTGCTCGAGCAATCGTGAGCAATTGACGCTGTCCCTGCGAAATGTTAGAGGCGCCTTCGAATAGTTCAGTGTTCTTGCCATCTGCCATTTTTCTCACGAATTTGCAGTTAGCGAAATCGAGTGCGTAATCGATTTCCTCATCAGTCGCATCTTCTTTTCCGTACTTGACGTTATTTGCGATTGTATCTGCAAAGAGCATTGGATCCTGAAGAACGATTGAGATGGCACTTCTTAAGTCTTTCTTGGAGATATCATCGATGTTTTTGCCGTCGATTGTGATTGTTCCTCTATCTATGTCGTAGAACTTGAGCAAGAGGTTGACGATTGTAGTTTTTCCTGAACCCGTAGCACCGACTAAAGCAATCTTTTCACCAGGCTCGATATCAAGGTTGAAGTCGTTTAAGACCTGTTGCCCTTCTACATAACTGAAGTCAACGCCCTTGAACGAAATGTTTCCTCTAAACTCATCAAGGTTGAAGTCTTCTTTTTTGGAGAAATCTTCCTTCTTTTCGTCAAGGATTTTGAAAATACGTTCAGCGCCAGCTAATGCGGAAACGATTCCGGAATACAACTGAGCGACTTCAGAGATTGGTCTATTGAACTGTTTTGATGTAGTTAAGAACATGACGACGATAGCGATTTCCAGTGGCTGTCCAAGAAGAGTTCCACCGATACCATTCAAGATGAACATCGAACCAAATATACATACCAAGAAATATGTGAGGTTTCCAATGAAGTTCATGACTGGACCCATTGAACCACCTATGATATTGGCCTTAAGGCCAGCTTTCTTAAGTTCATCCGATTTTTCATTGAATGCCTTAATGGCTTCTGGCTGATGGTTATAAGCCTTGACCGTTAAGAATGATGTGACGGTTTCTTCCGTTTCGGTGTTGAGTTCGCCCAAGACCTTCTGCTGTTTTGAGAAAAGAGGTCTCATGTATTTAGCCATGAAGAGCGCTAAGGCCATCGAGAGGACTAAGGATATCATCGAAACGGCCGTGAGAAGAGGCGAATACCAAATCATGATGCCTAAACATCCGATGATTGTGATAAGCGATGAAATGAGTGAAACAACAGATGAAGATAATGCGTTTGAAATGTTATCAACATCGTTGGTGATTCTCGACATGATGTCACCATGTGAGTTTGTGTCCGTGTATTTAATTGGTAAATATACGATTTTATCGAATAAATCTGAACGCAACTTCTTGACGACTTTGTTTGAGAAAATCGTGCTTAAGTAGCTTGCTAAGAAATTGAAGACGATATAGCCGACATAGCACACGATGAGTATGACAAGGTTCGTCACGAATGCATTCCAGTTTGGCTGGTTGAGATATGTATCCGTAACTGGGTCATATATTCCGAATGTGTTTGAAACTGGGTCATATGTTCCAAGCGATGCAACAACGTTCTTGAGGAAGACGTTTGCTGCAAGCGTCGCTAATGTGTAAACAATAACGATAACGATGATTACCACAAGTAACCATTTAAATGATGAGATATATTTGAGGAGTTTCTTTAATGTACCTTTGGTATCATTAGCCTTTTCCTGCTTCTTGCCGTATCTTCCGGCAGGTCCGCCACCCATTCTAGCCATTGATTGAGCCCTCCTCTCTCTTTAACTGTGAATCGTAGATGTCTTTATAGACACCACATGATGCCATCAAGTTATCATGCGTATCGAATCCAACGATTGATCCACCGTCTAAAACCATGATTCTGTCTGCGTTTTTAGCGGTTGCAATACGTTGAGCGACTATGATTTTTGTAACATCGCTCTTTTCTTCTCTTAATCCTTTGTGGAGTTTAGCCTCGGTAATGAGGTCTAATGCGGATGTTGAATCATCGAATATTAAAATTTCCGGATTTTTGATGATGGCTCTAGCGATAGATAATCTCTGTTTCTGACCACCCGATAATGAGGTGCCTTTCTCTTCGACTCTAGCGTCTAATCCGCCTTCTTTTGAAGAGATGAATTCGCTTGCCTGAGCTAGGTCTGCAGCATGCATCACTTCTTCATCTTTTGCATCGAGTTTGCCCATCTTGATATTAGAGGCCATGGTGCCTGCGAATAACTCAGATTTCTGAAGACATATGGATACGATGTTTCTTAAATCTTCTTGTTTATAGTCTTTTACATTGACGCCATCGACAAGGACCTCACCTTCATTGACGTCATAGAATCTGCATAAGAGATTTACAAGTGAAGATTTACCTGAACCAGTTGATCCGACAATTGCGACGGTTTCGCCCTGTGGTATAGTGAAACTGAGGTCAGATAAAATGTATTTATCATTTTCAGGATATTTAAATGAAACGTGATTGAAAATTATTTCACCTTTTGAAGTCTTGTTTGAAATGTCGTAATTTCCATCAACAACATCAGGAACAGTATTTAAAACTTCGTTAACACGCTTCAAAGAAGCGGATGCACGTCCAATCATAAGGAACTGCATCGTTAACATCGCAACTGCCATAGTGATGAATGTGACATAAGTGATAGCCTGCGTGATTTCTCCAACCATAAGGAAGTCACCGGTTGAACCGGAACCGGAGGTAAGCCATTTGTTGAATGCGTCAAAGATAGAATTTCCACCGATGAAGTAAATGGTGATCATAACCGCATAGATGATTACCATAAGAAGAGGCATCATGAGAGCGCCTAATTTACCGGCTTTGAGTGACAATTTATAAAGTCCACCATTGACGTTGTCAAATCTGTTGTTTTCGTATTCTTCTTTACCAAAGGCTTTGACGACTCGGGCTCCAGTAACGTTCTCGTGAACTACTCCGTTTAGTTTATCAAGGAATACCTGTAATTTTGGGAATATCGGGAACATCACTCTAACGAATATTACAATCGCAACAATCTCCACCGCCAACATGACCAAAATGACATATGCAAGTTTAAGGGAGATGCTTAGAGAGAACACAATTCCGAGCACGAAGAAAGATAAAGCTCTAACGAGTCCACGGATGGCCATTGAGACCATGTTCTGAATTTGAGTGATATCGTTTGTGGTTCTAGTGACAAGCGAACCTGTTTGGAATTTCTCCGTCTGGTCAACTGAGATAGCCATAACGTTTTTAAAGACGTCTTTTCTCATCTCTGTTGAGAATCCGAATCCTGCAACGTTTGCGAATACGCCAGAGAGAACGCCACAGGCAACGCCAACGACTAAAACGCCGAGCATTATTAAGCCATATTTGTAAACATTCTCGATGTTGCCTGTTGAGATGCCAAAGTCGACCATCTTCTCCATATAGAGAGATAGGACCATGTCCATTCCAACTTCTGCAATCATGAAGACCGGCGCTAGCACTGCTGCCCACCAATAATGTTTTAAGTATTTGAATACGTTTTTCATTATTCGTCTCCTTTCAATATATCTGACATTTTTATGAAGGCAGAGATTAGCGTTTCTCTTTCTTCTTCTGTTAAGACGCTTTCGATTTTTCTATCAACCTCTTCTAAGATTGATTTGATCTGATGGGCGGCCTCAGTGCCCTTATCGGTTAATTTTATTATTGTTTTTCTAGAGTCATGTTTTGACTTGAATTTTTGTAAGTAACCATCTTTTTCAAGGTCATCGATCAAAACCGAAATTGTCGAGGCCTTGCATTTTGTGTGCTCGCATAAATTCTTCTGCGTAACATCTTCGTCACGGTGGACATCGAGATACGGGAAGAGTCTAAACGAACCACGAGGAAGATTGCATTTTGAAGCCATCCTGCATGTATATTCGCCGAATGTTTTTCCAAATTGCCCTACTTTTAATCCAATGCTTTCCTTATGTTCCATAAGCGGTATTCTAAACTAAATTAGTTAGGAAACTAAATAATTTTATATGAAAGTGTTTTCTATAGTTTGTAGAATTTATAGTTAGGTAAAAATATAATTCGATAACATCTAGACATTTATTAAAAAAGCCTTGATGATGACCAAGGCTAATTTTAAGCAGTTTTAGAAACTTATTTCTTTTCGATAAGATTAAGGATTGCTGGGAGAGCAACGCCACAAGCGGCGATGAGATAAAAGATTCCAGCAAAGACCCAACCCGCACCAACGACTGCGTGCTTGAGACCATCGCCTGCAAACTGAGCTTTTGATGCAAATGTGAGGATAGCACAGATGACGAATACGAGAGCCAAGCCGAGGTTGATGTAGTTTGTCCACTTATCAAGAACGTTAATCTTTAATAATGGGAGGACGAAGATAACCGGAACAGCTACCATTGCGATAAGAGCGAAGACCCATGCTGTTGTTGCGCATCCTGCAAGATGATCACCAAACAAAGCCTCAGTGCCATAGAATGTTGTCAAGCTGTTGGACACGAATGTTCCATTTACCTTAGCTCCGATGATAATTGGTGTTGACATCATCAAGATCCAAGCGATAAATGCGAAAACATCACCACATAGACCTGCAAATTTTAAGTATTTTTTCATTTTAATTATTTCCTTTCCGTGATTATTATCCACAAAACCTAGCATCTGACAACTTACTTTTTGATTTGATATGCCTACTTTATTATTTAATAATAGAGATATGAAATACGGTTTAATCGGCGATTCAGTCCAGCATTCATACGCAAAGGAATTCCATGAGTCCATCTCACCTATTACTTACGAGATCAAATCCATGGATGCAAAAGCATTTGAGGAGTTGATGACATCTAAAGATTTTAAAGGCGTAAATATCACCATACCTTATAAAGAAAAGGTAATAAAATATCTCGATGAAATCAGTGATACCGCTAAAGAAATTGGAGCGGTTAACATCGTTATCAATCGTAAAGGCAAACTATATGG
>JAKSVF010000048.1 GCA_024408235.1 Bacilli bacterium | reverse complement strand
TTCTCGATTCTATTGCTCTAACGACAATTTTCTCCGCTTTAGGGTCAATTGCCGCTTGTATTTTAGCTATAGTGTTCGTACTAAAAGGCAAAAGCAAAAGGCTAACCTCAACGATGATTGTGCTCCCTGCATTATTGATGAACGTATCAAGCTTCATTGAATCATGCTTATACGCAACGATTTATCGCAATGGCGGTCTCTCTTATGGACAATACATTGTTACTGCCATCTTGTTCGCCTCATTCGCAGCTGGATTAATCGTCGCTGCTTTACTCAATTACGAGAAAGCGTCTTTGGCGATAGCAATCATATACGCATGTGTTGCAGGCACACTCGGCACAATCTTGTTCCTAGGCATATTTGTTGCAAATTCTATCCTTAATATCATTACAAACCTTGGACATGTCTCCGCCTTAATCGTGGCATCTATTACATTGTTCGCATCACGCACCAAAAAGACCTTTGTCCCAGCGAATATAGAAATTCAAGGCGCTACAGTTAGTCCCGTTATTGAGCAGCCTGAACCAGCGGACCCTAATTCCAAAATCAAGAGTGAGCTTGCAGCCGCCGAAAGACTCCTAGAAGAAGGCGTCATCACTAAAGAAGAATACGAGGCTAAGAGAAAAAAGATACTTGGACTGTAATTTACTTGGTAGGCCAACACCTACCTTTTCTTTTACCCTATAATATAGATATGTCAAATATATCGAGATTCATCAAAGCCCAAAACAAAGTCTATGACACCGTAATTCAGGAACTGAAGAACGGCCATAAAGAAACCCATTGGATATGGTTCATATTTCCTCAAGTGGCAGGGCTAGGTCATTCATTTGAGGCAGACTTCTTTGGCATCGATTCAATAGAAGATGCCAAAGAATACTTTGATGATGAATTATTAAGAACTAGATATCTAGAATGTTGTTCAATTCTCCTGAATCTCAAAGAGAGCGATCCGCTTAAGATAATGGGTTCAAATATAGACGCTATAAAACTGAGATCTAGTCTCACTTTATTTATTGAGATAACCGATAACCCGTTAATAAAAGCAACACTTCAAAAACTCTATAATGGAGAGAAGTGCCAAAAGACATTAGATATGCTCCACAATGAGATGAAAAAATAGCAATTAATCTTTCTTAATCAACAATTAAAACAATAACCATCACTTAATAAGGCCCAATCAGCGGTCAGACTCAAAGAAGCGGTGGAAAGACGGATTGTTTATTTAACTAAATAATGAGGATAGGGCTACAAACCCTATCTTTTTTATCCCCATCGTTCTATAGTGTTCACCATATGGAATACATTGTTGAACACGGAAGACCGAAAGACACATCTAACAGATTATCTAAAGAAGTGGAAGTCTATGACTTACTAGACAGCCTCAATATCGAATACGATAGACTAGACCATGAAGCGATATTCGATATGAACCGCTTAAAAGAGGTTAGAGAATACCTTGGAGTGTCCATCAACAAGAACTTATTCTTATGCAACACCCAGAAGACAAGGTTCTATTTGCTCTTGATGCCTGGAGATAAGCCATTTAAGACAAAAGAACTCTCGCATCAGATAAATTCATCAAGATTGTCATTCGGGCCGGAAGACAAGCTATTAGAGCTCTTAAATGTCACATCTGGCAGTGTGAACATCATGACTCTCATGTATGATAAGGCCAATCAGGTCCAACTGGTGATTGATGAGGATTTGCTAAAAGGCGAATATTTCGGATTCCATCCTATGATCAACACGACGAGCCTCAAAGTTAAAAAAGAGGACATGCTAGATAAATACCTGAAACACGTCCATCACGAACCGATATTCGTTACCCTCAAAGGCGAATAACTATGGAGCGGTTATCCGCTCTTTTATTTATGGTGAAAAGGGCACCTATCTTTAATGCATTGTCTTTTATAGTTCTAACTATTTAGTTTTCATCGCTAATTGTAAATAATGTACAGAAATGCAAAAAATGTTCGACATTGGCGAATTTTAGAGGAAAAAACTTATAAAAAATTGCTAAATATCACCCTTTCGTATGATTTTTTTAAAAATCTTCTCCTATATAATTTTGGGTTATCAAAAGGAGAACCGTATGAAGAAGAAAAATATAGCATTAGCTCTCTCGCTCCTCATGATCGCTGGCTCAATGGTAGCTTGCGGCAAGAAGAAGGGCGGAGATAAGAGCTCATCAGAAGAGAAGCCTACAGTATCATCAGTATCTGAGGCGACTACATCAGAAGTTGCAACATCAGAAGTCCATGAACACGCTTTTGGCGATTGGACAACAACTAAGGCAGCAACTCACTTAGAAGAAGGCGAAGAGACCAGAACCTGCGCTTGTGGAGAAACAGAAACTAGACCAGTAGCTAAAACAACTGAACACACATTCGGCGATTGGACAACAACTAAAGCAGCAACCCACATGGAGGAAGGCGAAGAAACTAGAACCTGTGCTTGCGGCGAAACAGAAACTAGACCAGTCAACAAATTAGCTGACCACGCTTATGGCGAGTGGACAGTCAAGACCCCAGCAACCCACACATCAGCTGGTCTCGAGGAAAGAGTCTGCCCATGTGGTTCAAAAGAAACTAGACCAATCGCGAAGACATCTGAACACGAATTCGGTGGATGGACAACTGTAAAAGAAGCAACATGCACAGAAGCAGCAACTGAAGAAAGAGTCTGCCCATGCGGAGAAAAGGAAACTAGACCAGGTTCTCCAGCTACAGGACATGATTTGTATAGCGATTGGAGAATGGATGAAACCAACCACTGGCGCGCATGCAAATATGACCCAACCGAGCAGGTGGGCAAAGAAGCTCATAACTACAATCAGAATCTCATCAAAGACGAATATTTAGTATCCGGTCCATTGCCATTCCACGGATCCACATATCATACCTCTTGTATCTGTGGCAAAGCAGGAACAAGTACATTCAACAATACCGACTACGCACAAGTCACAAGCTACACATGGGTTAAAGAGCCAACAGTCGATGATTTCGGTATCATCAAATGCTCATATGAGAACTTCGATGACTACGTTTTCCAGATTCCTGAATTAGGCAATACCGCATTCTGGGATGCTGGAGAAGAAGTTGAGATTCCTGGCGGAAAGTCGAAGACTTACACTTACAAGACCTCAACAATCGGTTTGAAAAACACTGCCGATTGGACCCAAGCAAACTATGATAGTGATATCACACCATTCGCTCGTTTGATGCTCACAAACTTATTAAGATATGCCGGAACACCAAACGGCTCATTCGGAACAATTGGCCTAAGTTACACAATGACTGCAATGAATCCAACATTCTCAAACGGTTATTGCGCTCAAACAGGCGAAGAGACATTCCGTTTCTACATTGAAGATGTATTTTCCATTGAAGGCAAAGGAACTGCTGTTACCGGAAAGGTCGAAGGCGCAAGTGTTTCAGTCGGAGACAAAGTTACATTCTACAAGGTTGGTTCAACTGACACTGTTGAATATACGATTTCTAGACTTGAGAGATTGCAAAAATCTATTACAACCGCCGAACCTGGCACTAATGTCGGTATGTATTTCGAAGAGAATCCTGAAAGATCAACATTCTCAAGAGGCTCGCTCATTGCTGATCCAGAAGGAAACTGGACACCAACCACAAGCTTAACAGGTACACTTTATCTCCTCGAGGTTAGACACACACCAATTCAGAATAACTACAGGTGTAACTTATTTATAAATAACATTGACGTCACCGCGCAGTATTCATTTGATGGAGACTTGATCATGACAGGAGCAAATTCAGCAAATGTTACTGCAACACTCGCAACTTCCGTTTACGTCTTCAATCAGGGTGAATTCGTTATGAGAGAAACCGCAACTATCGGTTATTTCGTCTATGGCGGAGCTGAAGAAAACTGCGGAACATATGTGAATCGTGTTACCGTTATGGCTAAGTCAACTTTGACATCAACCCCTACTAAGACCGTTGTTTCTCAGGAACACTTCGTTGATGAGGCGGGCAATCAATTCAAAGATCCAATGATGCTTGAACCAACTGAAGTTACTTCATACGAACTTTACGTCGGTGTTTCCGGATATGGCTCAATTGCTGGTCGTGGAACCTACCTCTCATGTAAGGCGAATGAAATCTATGACACACACGCAGATCTCTGGACAAAAGAGAATACAAACTATGTTACAAACACTGCATACATCGGCAAACAGGCAGTCGTCGAATATGTTGATGGCGAAGGTCATGGTGCTTCTAAAGATGTCATTATCACAGGATGTGAGAAGTTAGCTGACGGCTCATACACCTTCCTTTGTAGAGGTTTAGAAAGCGATGTTGCCGAGAAGGCGTTAAGACTTTACATCGTTGCTTAATAATTCTCTTAATCACAATTAAATAGCGTAGTTACAAATGGGTTACCCCAAAAGCAGCTACGCTTTTTTGTTTCTATTGATGCCTAATTATTTATAATAAGGCCATGGTAAACCTGAAGAAGAGAATCATAACCTGGAGTCTTGTCTTCCTGCTTTTGTTTTCGACAATGATCGAAAGAATGATTCCTAGAGTGGAAGAAACGGCGACATTGAGAATGTGTCTTGATGCCTATACATCGATAGTTGATTTCTCTCTTATTTGTTATTGGATGTGGCGAGTGTTGACCAGATTCCAAAAAGGATCGATAAGACGCTATTTGTCTTTCATCGCAGGTCTTATTTTCCTCTTCCTTTTAGTCCGAAACATCAAATGGAATTTGACAGGCCCAGAAGATTACGCATTAGTGAGATATACCTGGTACCTGATGTATATCCCGATGATCGGCATCCCTCTTTGCTCATTTTACGTTGCGATGATGCTTAACAAACCTGATGAGTATAAACTCCCAAGATCAATTCATGTTGTCTCTTTAGGCAGCGTTCTTCTATGCGCACTTGTCTTAACCAACGATCTTCATCAGCAAGTATTCCGTTTTCATAATCCAAGTAATTGGGTAGACAAAGATTACTCATATGGATGGGGTTACTATCTGATATTTGCCTGGATTGCCATCCTCTTGGTGTCATTCGTCATTCTTCTTATAAAAGGGTGCAGGATTGAAAAGAAACCATCGATATATTCCGTTCTTATCCCGATGACAGCAGGCGTCATATACGCCATCTTCTACGCTTTTGGAATTAGATTGCCTAGCTCAGATTTCACCCTCATGTATTCAATTACGACTGTCGCGACTTTAGAGCTTGCGATGTATAACGGACTCATCCGTATCAACACCGGCTATGACCAGCTTTTCATGGAGAGCAAACTGAACGCCGTCATTGTGGATGATGAGAATAATACCCGTTATAAGAGCAAGAATGCGTTACCTTTATCGCATGAGATGATTGAACGCTCTAAAAACTCATCAGTTTTATTCGACAAGAACACAGTCATAAAGTCCCATAAGCTAGAAGCGGGCAATGTCGTATGGAGCGAGGATATTTCGAAACACAACGAATACATCGAAGAACTTAAGAGAAATCGAGAAGCCCTTCAGTATCAGCTTGATTTAGAAAAAGAGAATTACTCCACAAAGGAGCGTTTAAACGCCTTGTCCGAGAAGAACAGGATTATGGACAAGATTATCGGCGAAAACGCCAAAAAGCTCGAAAAAGCCAAAAATCTGCTCGATAAAGTGGGTGATGACTCATCTCACAAGACCAAAAGAACAACACTAGGTTACACAAGCATCATAACAACCTATATCAAACGTAAGAGTAACCTCGTCCTTTTGGCCATGAACGATGGCCATATATCAAGCGAGGAACTCCGCTTATCAATCGAAGAATCTCTTATGACGATAAAGATCAGGGGAGTGGAGTATGCGACCAATTTCAGCGTTGTCACTAAACTTAGAGAAAACGACATTTATCAGTGCCTCGATTTATACGAAGAGATAGTGGAAGATAACGTCTATGACATCACTCATATAATGGTCTCGCTTAGAAGGGTGGGTTCAGATATTAAGTTCACATTGTCCTTCGTATCGGATAAACCGCTCGGAGAGTATTGTTCTATAACACCAGTATCTGAAGGCGATGAATACACCTTTACGTTGACATTCAAAGGAGAAGATGATGAGTAGCCACGGTTATTTGATATTGCCAATCATAATTCTTGCGGTATTTGTTTTCGTTATGGTCATAGTCCATGTCTTGGTAATCGAGAGAGGAAGGATTGGAAAACACTCAATCAGGGAAGCTATAAACAACTTGCCTGTCGCCGTTGCCTTCTTTAACGAAAACGGTCTAGTGAAACTCACGAACAACATAATGAACGAGATGTTCAGGGAATACGCTTCGAAAGATTTAGAGAACTACGACCAATTGAAGAGAGCGATAGAGACCCTAGAATACAGAACTTTAGATAAAGATAGCAATGACCGAGTGTATTTGTTACCTAATGGTGTTTATTTTAGATACGTTGAAAATGTGATCGACATCGATGGAAGAAACTATATTGAAGCGATATTCTACGATGTCACAGAACTCCATAACCAAGAAAGGGAACTCGAGATTCAGTCAGAAGAAATCATGAAGAATAGAGAATCGTTAAAAGAGCTTTCCGATAACCTTCTTGAACTCATGAAAGAGAAAGAGATCCTTGAGGCAAAGACCAATCTTCATAACCAGATGGGCAGTGCCTTAATCTCATCTAGACAGGCTTTGGTCAATGATGATGAATCTTCGATTGACGAATCTTTATCCATCATTAACAAGGTCATATCAAGTTTAGGAAATGGCGAATTCAAGAAAGATTTTGACGTTGAGTTCGATGATTTAATCCATGATGCCGCTTCCCTTGGAATCGCTATTAATATCTCGGGAGAATTGCCTGATGTTCACGATATAAAATCATTTATTGTTCTCGCTTTAAGAACATCACTTACTAACGCTGTTCAGCACGGAAACGCAACGCGTATGGATGTAACAATCACCAATGAAGATGATCATTATTTTGTATCCATAACCAATAACGGCACAAAGCCAGTTGAGGAAGTCGTTCCTCATGGGGGCTTAAAGAACCTCATTCGTCAGGGAGACAGAAGGGGGTATAAAGTAAAGATTTCATCTTCCCCATCTTTCTTGCTAGAATTAATCATCAAAAAGTAAAGCCATGATAAAAACATTAATAGTTGAAGATCAAAGAATAACTAGAGACTACATCCGCGAGCTTCTTGAGGAAACGGGTAGATATACAGTCGTAGATTGCTTAAGCGACGCTTCTTTAGCCTTTCCTAAGTGCGAGAAGGATGAAATTGAATTAGTAGTCATGGATGTATATACATCAGGCTCAAAAGACGGAATTGACGCAACAGAGGAGATAAAGGCCAAACACCCAAACATCAAAGTGGTCATCGTCACATCGATGGTTGAATGTGGATATCTTGATAGGGCTAAAAAAGCTGGTGCGGACTCATTCTGGTATAAGAACATCTCGAAAGAAAACCTCATGGGCGTTATAGATCAGACAATGAATGGCAAATCTATTTATCCTGAGAAAACCCCATCGGTCATGATTGGAGAGGCTTCATCTGAAGATTTCACGAAAACGGAGATAAAAATCCTTAGACTTATCATCGAAGGACTTGAATATGATGAGATAGCAGAAAGGCTTAACTGCTCACTTAACACGGTTAAGACTCATATCACTCACATCCTAGCGAAGACGGGCCACAGCAACAGAACTAGACTCGTAATCGACATCATGAACAAGAACTTCATAATCGCTAAGAACTAAAAAAGCTGTTAGATTCATAATCTAGCAGCCTTTTACTTTAAATTGGGGAATTAGAGCATTTCGATATAATCGAATTCGTTCTCAACTCCATCAACTGTGTATGTGCCCCAATATGATCCGCTTCCATAAGCGACGATGTAGTAGTGGACTCCATCGCAGTCGAATGAGATTGAACTGTCTTCCTCATCGATTTCGTATGTGAATGCCTTGCCGTTTAATGTTCCTGTCAAATCATCATTTAAGACCATGATATCCTGAGAACCATCAAACTTGTTGAGTCCGTATTCACCTGGCCAGCTGATGACTTCTGGAAGAATCTCTTTTGCAAGGTTTGCAACTATAACCTCATAGTAGCAGTATGTGCCGAGGTTGACTGGGGATGTGAACATAACGACGAGGTCGCCTTTATTGAACTGATATAACTTGCCTTCATCAGTATCTTCTTCACGGACCTTAGTGTATCCTGCATCAGTTAACTGCTTTGAGTATTCTTCAACCATCTTTGCAGCGTTTTCAACGGTGATGTCGATGATAGCGACAGCGCCTTCGTATGATTTATCATCATCTCCTGGGATTTCCATGTTGTAGAAGAATTCTACTCCGAGGTTCTTGCTGTACTGTGGGACATCTTCATCAGCAATAATTGCGCAAGCGTCTGCGAATGAATAACCCTTTTCAAATGATGATGTTTCGGTGATGCAAGCAGATGCCTTACCGTTTTCCCATCTGAACATGACATCGGAGACGTTGAGTAAATCTCCTGCCTTGAGGTCAAAGCCTGAGACGACATCGACGAAACATGATCTAACGTCCTGAGATGTATTTGGTAAGAAGTGGACTGGGAGTGAATACTTAACGCCTTCGAACAAATAAGAAACGTTGATGACTTCATCTTTTCCGTTCTGTTCACTAACTGTTCCACCTTCAAATGTTGCGCCTAATAAGTTGAGTTTAACGCCGTTGTTGTTCTTTGCGTATTCAGGATCGACAAAGTCGTAGAAGAATGTTTCTCCGTCTTCGATATAAACCGCCGTGTCGAAGTTGCAATCGTCTTTGTATTCGACATCTTTGATGTCCTTTAAGATTGTGTGTCCATTTTCACTTGAGATTGTTGCGGTGAAATCAACGAGTTGTGAATAATTTGCAAATGCGTCTCCGAATTTAGAAACCTCTTTTGTCTCGAATGCGAGATATGGTGATAAAGCGGATGTTAATCCGATTGAAGACACGTCTTCTCCAACGATTGAGGAGATGCACA
>JAKSVF010000047.1 GCA_024408235.1 Bacilli bacterium | reverse complement strand
CGATACAATACGGTTCAAGACGAGGATGGCAATTGGGTCACGTGTCACGGGGCATGGAGAGACGAATACCAATGGACAAACTGTTATACATACGCTATTGAAGATATTCTCGAAACAGGTAGATATACAGATCTTGTGCCAGGCGACCTTTCGGGAAGGCATTTCACAAACGATGGAGATGTCTACGATGTCGCTCAAAGCGTAATATCGGACATGAGTTATTTAGGGTATGAAACCAATGTAAGCGAGGATAGGCCTGAATCTATAGATGGGTGGAAACATTTAATTTGTTTAAGGGTTGGCTCAGGCTTTCATTTTATGAAATATAACCAAAATGATGATTATTGGTATCATAAGTTCCCTGAATGCGCCCCTTTACGTTTTGAATCTTACCCCGATTCTTCTGAACCTTGGATTATGGAAATGAGTTGCGCTGGAGTCGAAAATGACTGGTCTGGATACACATACACTGGAACGATCTTATATATTGAATTTTGGACTCCGCGCGTTGCAATCTCTGTCACCGAGTCAATTAGTGCAGAGGATTATATTGAGCTATCAACACTATATTTTGACGATTCGTCAAACTTGTCTTTCCTTTGCGATAATTTTGGAATTGTTGGTTACTATTATTCGATGGAGTATATTTCGTTTCTTAGACTTTTATCGTACGGATATGCTTGTTTTGAAATCACTAATGTAGATTTGATCATCAATGTTGATTATTCTTCACTTAGTAACTGTTCTCTTTATGATGAAAACTTTTGTTTCTTGTCTAATTTTCAGATTGAAAACTATACCTTGAGGATTCCTTCTATAAATGCCATGTTGGAAGCGGGGGATTCTTGTTATTTGGTTCCGTATTCAAATGATGATAGTTTTACTTTTTCTGTTCAAAACATTTATTACGTTATAACTTATACAACTTATATAGATGAGGTTAGTTTATGAAAAGAGAATCCTTATTAATATTGTTATTTTCTTCTGTTTTAATAGCGTCATGTTCAAACAATCCAAAAGTTTCCTCTATTCCTGCCGTTTCTTCGGTTGAAAGTGAATCATCTACTTTTTCAAATGAAGAAAGTCAATCGCAGCCATCCTCAACCGATGATAAGCATTCCGAAATCATTGAAAGTTTAATGTCTAAAATAGAAACTCTCGAAGAGGAAAACAAATCTCAAGAAGACGTTATTGACTCTCTAAAAGAGGAACTCACCGTTGAAAAATCCATTAACGAAGAACAAAGCTCCATCATTTCTGAAAAAGATGAAGCGCTCAACGAAATGTCCTCGTTAGTCGGTTCTTTAGAAGAAAAGGTTAATGGACTCGAATCTCTAATAAATAAACAAGACAGATCCTATAACAGCTCAGGCGGTTTTTTTGAATACGACGCACAATTCTTTAACGTTCCTCAAAACGCATGGTTCCCTATCCCTGGCACAAAACATAATCCTATAAACTTTATTGATCTAGATGAAGATTATACATATGAGGCTTCCACGACATTTGGGGGATTTTTTGATGCAGATGCGCCCGGCCCTGTTACGAGCGATGATAATAGAACAAAAAACACACGCATAGTTTCTCCCGGCGAGAATCTTTATTGGAGGCACTATAACGAAAGAAATGAGTACACGAATTTTCATGAACGTTCATATGTAAGAATCATCGCAAGAAAAGGGGAGAATATAAAAGGATATGGAGTCATTGAAATTAACAAGAGAGATATATTACCTTCCTCTTCGATTTCTAGAGAAGAATGGCCTTTAATTTTAGCGGCCAAGTATATAGAAGACGATGTGTCTTTAGAACAGGTGAGCAAGGCGATGGATTCCTTAATCTATAGCCGACCTCTTGGTCAATTGTATTCTTATAATAGTGACGACTCCGTTATTAACGAAGAAACGGGTTGGAGAGAAATTGACTATAACTATCTAAGCAACTCAGCAGAAGATACTTCAACCATTACATCGGATATATCTAGTGGGGGCGGGGCTTCAAAAACCTACATTGGAAAGGTGTTGAACTTAACAATCGGTTCTCATGACGTTGAGTTCCTTTGCTATTCAAAAACTGGAGTTTTAAGCGCGATGAGTATTCGTTCGGGAGCGCATTCTGCGAGAATCTATTCTGGCACGCCACTATATTGGGGATGCGAAACGGCGTTCGATTTAGAAAATGATGAATGTCCTGTCGATACCGACTATATCTCCGTTATTCCTACGTCATACGGTGTTGTATTGGGTTATTCATTAATCAAGGTTCATCAATTGGGTTTCGATAACATCAAACTCGAAGAAATACGTTCCTCATTCTTCCCTGCATATAAAGGTCAAAAACAAGCAATCACAATAGATGATGTTAAGACAGAATTAGATCGCTTGATTGAAGCGAAATAAAAGCCCGATTAATCGGGCTCTTTGCTTATTTATTGTCGGCTTCTCTAAGAGCTTTTTGATGTGCGTCAAACTTCTTACGGTCAGCAGTTGCAAGGATTCTCTTTCTCATTCTTATGGTGTTTGGAGTGATTTCAACAAGCTCATCAGAATTGATGTAGTCTAAGCAAGCTTCTAGTGACATACGTCTTGGAGCCTTAAGAACAATTGTTTGTTCCTTTGTTGAAGAACGGATGTTGTTCTTTGGTTTTTCTTCTGTGCAGTTGACGGCCATATCTACTGGATATCTGTGCTCACCGACAATCATGCCCTCGTATGTTGTGACAGATGGAGTGATGAACATAGTTCCGTGGGCTTCAACTTTCTGCAAAGCGAAGGATGTTGCGGTTCCGTTAGATGTAGCGACGAGAACACCGATATTTCTTTCAGCGACAACGCCTTTAATCATAGGACGATATTCTTTGAAGGTGTGGTTGATGATGCCATAACCCTTTGTGAGAGTCATGAAGTTTGAGATGAAACCAATTAAACCACGAGATGGGATAACATAGATGAGTCTTGTATTGATGCCATCATCATCCATTGTGACAAGTTCAGCGTTTCTTTCGCCCAAAATGGTCATCATATCTCCAACGAATTCGTTTGGAACATCGATCTGCAAGTCTTCGAATGGTTCGCATTTGCGGCCATCGATTTCTTTGATAATGACTGTTGGCTGTGAGACCTGTAATTCATAGCCTTCACGTCTCATGTTCTCTATGAGAACACCTAAATGTAATTCGCCACGTCCAGCAACTAACCAGGATTCTGTGTTTGGGATTCTCTGGAACTTGAGCGAGACGTCTCTTTGCATCTCGTTATAAAGTCTATCTTCAATAACACGTGCAGTGACTAATTTGCCGTCTTTTCCTCTTAAAGGTGATGTATTTGTGCCAAATTCCATCTGAAGTGTTGGTTCATCAACACGGAGTGGTGGGAGTGGGTCTATTACGCCTTGGGCGCAGCATGTATCTGAAACGCCCATATCGGTCAAACCTGCGATACCGCAGATGTCGCCTGCAGCGACTTCATTGACTTCGATTCTATTCATTCCAAAGAATGTGTAAAGTTTCATGACTTTGAAGTTCTTTGTTGTTCCATCAGGTTTGATGTCGGTAAGTGTTTCTCCAACTTTAACTCCGCCTTTTCTGACGGTTCCGATACCAATACGACCAACGAAATCGTTGTAGTCAAGAAGTGCTGACTGCCACTGGAATGGTGATTCAGGCTCACATCTTGGCTCTGGTGTTTCCTTGACGATAAGGTCTAATAAACAATCCATTCCAGGTGCCTGTGTTGAAAGGTCTGGATCCATTGAAGATGTGTTGTTTAAAGCTGATACATAACACACTGGGAAGTCTAACAAATCTTCGTCAGCGCCAAGCTCGATTAGAAGGTCCAAAACTTCGTCAACGGCTTTCTGAATATCTGCGTTAGGTCTATCAACTTTATTGACGACGACAATTGGCTTGATATGGTTCTCAAGAGCGTTCTTTAAAACGAATCTTGTCTGTGGCATTGTGCCTTCGTATGCGTCTACAACAAGCAAGCATCCGTCGACCATGTGCATGATACGTTCGACTTCTCCACCGAAGTCAGCGTGTCCAGGAGTATCAACAATGTTGATCTTTGTGTCTTTCCAGTTGACCGCAGTGGTCTTTGCTAAGATTGTGATTCCTCTTTCGTGTTCTATTGCGTTTGAGTCCATCATTCTGTCTCTGATGGCCTCGTTGTCGCGGAATGTGTGTGATCCGACGAGAAGTGAGTTAACCAATGTTGTCTTACCATGGTCAACGTGTGCGATAATCGCGATGTTTCTCATGTTCATTTTCGGGTCCTCCTTAAAAGTCCGGGGTTGATATTATTCCTATGTGCGTAAATGCGCAAGAAAAAAGAGCCATATCTTTCGATTGGCCCTTTAGAAAGCACTTACTTAATAAGCTCAAAGAGGTTAAATGCCTCCTTGATTGCGTCATCCATATCGAAGTACTTGTAGTTGGCAAGTCTGCCTAAGAAATAGACATTTTCTTCTTTTGACGCTAGCTCACGATATTGTTCTGCAAGTGAATTATTCACTTCATCGTTGATAGTGTAGTAAGGAATCTTTCCTTCGCAATATGAGTCTGGGTACTCACGAGTTACGTATGTGGAATAGTTGTTTCTGCAGCTTGAATCAAAATGTTTATGTTCTGTGATACGGGTCCAAGCAGGCTCACGTGTAGTGTAATTAACAACTGCGTTATGCTGGAAATCATTCATCTCATAACGTTCTGTCTCAAAGCGAAGCGATCTATATTGGAGATGGCCGAGAGAGTATCCGAAATACTCATCAAGCAAGCCTGTATAAATGACTTTTTCCGCAAGATCATTCAAGGCGTCTTTCACATCGAAATAATCGGTGGAGCAACGTACTTCAATACCGTCTAAAAGATTGTCAATCAAAGATGAGAAACCGCCTTCTGGAATCGCCTGGTAAATATCATTGAAGTAGTTGTTGTTGTATTCGAATCTAAGAGGCAATCTCTTGATGATAGATGCTGGTAATTCGGTGCAATCTCTATCCCATTGTTTTTCAGTGTAACCTTTAACCAATGTTTCATAGATTGTTCTTCCAACGAGCGATAAAGCCTGTTCCTCTAAGTTCTGAGGATCGCTAATTCCTTCCTTCTCGACCTCTTCAGCAATCTTTGCCTTTGCTTCTTCAGCAGTGGTGACGCCCCAAAGTTCGTGGAAGGTGTTCATGTTGAATGGCATGTGGAAAATTTTGCCATTGTAATTAGCTAGAGGCGTATTGATGAACGGCAATGCCTTGCAGTACTTATTAAAGAATTCCCATACATCGTCGTATGATGTGTGGAAGATGTGTGGTCCGTAATCGTGGATGGCGATGCCTTCCTCGATATGAGTAGCGATGTTGCCGCCTGTATGGTCTCTCTTCTCGATGACCAAGACTTTCTTACCGCTATCGGTTAATAATCGTGCCATGGTGGAGCCGGACAAACCCGCACCGACGATCAAGTAATCATATTGTTTCATAGGTGCACATATTATGGCACAACTATAGAAAAACACCTAATTTCTTAAAATTTGTAGCAATTTTTACGAATTATGTTGCAAGATTGCCGTTACTAAAGTAAAGTATGCCTCGCGACATCACATGGTGTTTGCTCTACTCCAGAACGACACATTGTGTTAGCCGCATAAAAACCAGAAAAGGAGAATTACAATGACAAAAGAAGAAAAGAAAGTCATCGTCGCTAAGTTCGGCGCAGACGAAAAGGACACAGGTTCAGCTGCTGTCCAGGTCGCTCTCTTAACAAAGAGAATCTCAGAGCTCACAGCTCACATCAAGGCAAACCACGGAGACGCTACAGCAAGCCGTGCTCTTATGGCTCTTGTTGGTAAGAGAAAGAAACTCTTGAGCTACCTCGCTAAGAACGACAACGAAGCTTATCTTAAGCTCATCGCTGAATTAGGACTCAGAAAGTAATTTCACCAAAAAGATTAACCGTTCCATCTCGGAGCGGTTTTCTTTTGCCTAAAAGGTAGATTTATCTTCCTTTTAAGAATTAAAGTGGTAATATTACGGCGTTCACTAAATATCAAAAGAGAAAAAAAGAGGAAAAGAAACATGAAACAAACATTCACCCTCGACTTCGAAGGAAGAACCTTAACAGTCGAGACAGGCGAAATTGCTAAACAGGCAGATGGTGCTGTCCTCGTCCGCTTCGGCGACACAGTCACTCTCTCAACAGCTTGTTGTGCAGATCAGCCTAAGGGAGGAGATTTCTTCCCATTAACAGTCGATTACATCGAAAAACAGTATGCTGCAGGAAAAATCCCACAGTCATTCTTAAGAAGAGAAGGAAGACCAGACGAGCACGGCATCTTATCAGCTCGTTTAATCGATCGTCCAATCCGTCCATTATTCGCAGAAGGCTTCAGAAACGAAGTCCAGATTGTCAACACAGTTATGTCTGTTGATAGAAACAACACTCCAGAAATGACCGCTATGTTCGGCGCATCACTCGCACTCTGCGTATCCAATATTCCATTTGATGGCCCAGTTGCAGGTGTCTATGTCGGACGCGTTAATGGCCAGTTGGTCATCGATCCAAACGAAGAGCAGAAAGCAGCATCAGACATCAACCTCGCAGTCGCTGGTACAGCAGACGCTATCATGATGGTTGAAGCAGGCGCAGCAGAAGTTCCAGAAGAAGAAATGCTCGACGCTATCATGTTCGGTCATGAAGCAATCAAGAAATTATGCGCATTCCAGGCTGAAATCGTTGCTGCTTGCGGCAAAGAGAAGAGAGTCATCGAACTCTATGCTCCGTCAGCAGAAGTCGTTGAGGATATCAACGGCAGAATCAAAGAGAGAATGTGCAAAGCCATCTCAATCTTCGACAAGCTCGAGAGACAGAACGCAATGGATGCCCTCAAAGCAGAAATCCTTGATGATTACGACACAAGAGAATACAAGGACGAAAAAGAACACAACAAGACTATGATGATGGTCAATGACATCCTCGAAGGCATGGTTGCTGACGAAGTCAGAAGACTCATCACAGAAGAAAAAGTCAGACCAGACGGCCGTAAAGTCGACGAAATCCGTCCTTTAGACGCACAGGTTGACTTATTCCCAAGAACTCATGGTTCCGCTATGTTCACACGTGGCCAGACACAGGTTATCTCAACTACAACCTTAGGTCCTTTATCAGATGCTCAGATCATCGATAACTTAACAAGCGAAGAATCAAGAAGATTCATGCACCAGTACAACTTCCCACCTTATTCAGTCGGTGAAATCGGAAGAATGGGTACTCCAGGAAGACGTGAAATCGGACATGGCCACTTAGGTGAGACCGCTCTCTCATACGTCATCCCATCAGCAGATGTCTTCCCATACACAATCCGCTGCGTTGCTGACGTCGTTGAATCAAACGGTTCATCTTCACAGGCTTCAATCTGCGCTTCATGTATGTCATTAATGGCTGCAGGCGTCCCTATCAAGGCTATGGTCTCAGGTATTGCTATGGGCTTAATTACATCTGGCCCATTCGATGGCAAGCACCCATACACAATCCTCACCGATATTCAGGGTCTTGAAGACCACTTCGGTGATATGGACTTCAAGTGCGCTGGTACAGAGAACGGCTTAACAGCACTCCAGATGGATATTAAGATCCACGGCGTCACAAGAGAAGTCTTAAGCGAAGCATTAACACAGGCTCACAAAGCTCGTGCTGAAATCCGCGAAGTCATGAAGACAGCTATTGCTGAACCAAGAGAAGAAGTTTCTAAATACGCTCCAAAGATGGTCACATTCAACATCGACCCAGATAAGATTCGTGAAGTCATCGGAACCGGCGGCAAAGTCATCAATGACATCATCGCTACATGCGGCAACGTTAAGATCGATGTCGAAGATGATGGCAAGGTCACAATCTACCACACAGATAAGGAAATGATCGAGAAGGCAAAGGCAAGAATCGACAACATCGTTAGAGTTGCTGAAGTTGGAGAAATCTACGAAGGAACAGTTACACGTGTTGAAGAATATGGCGCATTCGTCAACCTCTTTGGCGACAATGATGGTCTCTGCCATGTCTCTAGACTCGATTGGAAATACATCGACAACGCAAATAACTTCTGCAAGGTCGGAGACACAATGAAAGTTGTTGTCATCGGACTTGATGAGAAGGGCAAGATCAAAGTCTCTCATAGAGAATTCTTAGAGAAACCAGCCGATTATGTCGAGCGTCCAGAAAGGCCACAGGGTGGCAAGAAAGACGGCGACAGAAAGCCACATGGTGACCACAAAGGTGGAAAGCCACACGGCGACAGAAAGCACTAATTAAACACAAAAACTTGGCTCTATTAACAGTAGAGCCTTTTTTGTTAATTCACGTACTTGCGCATAATATCTTTATATATAAAATATATGTCGTTTAAAAAGGGGTAATTTATGGCTAAACGCAAAAAATCTTCAAAAAACTTTAATGCCTTGATCTCCGCCATCATATTCATCTTGATTGGTATTCTCTTTGTCGTATTCAAAGGGACTATCTTAAGTTGGATAATGACAGCGTTAGGTATCGTGCTCATCGTCTTAGGAGCACTTGACATTTATCATCATAGGACGGTGAATGGAATAGTTGAACTAGTCCTTGGAATCCTTATGGTAGTGGCTGGATGGGTCTTCGTCACAATCGCCATGATTGTTATGGGCGTCATACTCATCATCAAGGGAGTAACAGACTTATTGTCGGCACTAAAAATTAAGACTGTATTCGGAACCTTGTTCTCAATCTTAACAATCGCCGTTGGCGTATGCTTGATTGTTAACTACTGGGTCGCAATTGACTGGTTATTCATCGTCATCGGCGTAATTATGATCGTTGACGGTGCAATTGGAGCTATCTCCTATTTAACAAAATAAGGAAAACACATTAAAACGGGCTCAACGGCCCGTTTTTCTTATAGAAATGTCCCGATACACATCAGAAGGAATTTAATATCCTCTTTGCCCCTTTTCTTATTGAACAGGAGTTTAACTATTTGCCACCACGCTTTGATGAGGCGGATGACCTTGATGTCCTTAATGAAGAAGAGGTCTGATTTCGCCATGACGAGTTCAACGTCATTAACTATGGCTCTCAATTCATCATTCGTTCTCTTGAAAATGAAAGAATCCGCGCATTTCCTTCGCCTATATGATTTCTTACAGGCTCTAGGCAAATCTACAAGCGACCTATCTTTAACTTCCCAATTGTAGACCAAGTGGTGGGTTAACCAGAAAGATTTGCCGTTAATGAATCGATGTGGGTAAGTTGTTTTTAACAATAT
>JAKSVF010000046.1 GCA_024408235.1 Bacilli bacterium | reverse complement strand
CATATACGCGCACTTAATAATCGCCTTTGTTGTGTTACAATGTTCAGCGAAATAAGGAAGTCGACTTATGAAATGGGAAATACGTTATTACGCGAATGAGGAAGATTTCGCGGCAAAGAAGTTTTGCTTTTACGAGATTATTGAGGGCACTAAAGCTTATGCGGCTATGTGGGCTGCAAATAGAAAAAGGACTGCAGGATATAAATTCGCTGAAGTCTTGCCTAAATATTGATATAGAGGAGTTTTGCTATGAATAAAAAGAGATTTAAAGGTAGAACAACACATTTCAGATTGTTCTATTACTCCCATCCATATTTAGTTATTTTCGTTTCCTTAATTATATATAACCTAGTCCTTATTGCTTTAGCTGCACTGCTCATGACTTATCTCATGGCTAATGACCCTGCATGTGCATCTGATGGATTCACATTCACATTCTCAAATTATCTTAAGAACCTTGAATACTGCACCGTGTTCACGATGAACACCGGAGGCATTTATGACAACGCGCCTAATAGCGTGGTCATAATGAAGATCATCTTATCCGTCCTCCAGATGATTACATTCACCGGTGCGTTAGTCGGTTTAGCCACTTCAATGTTACAGGGCATCTTTGATAAACGCGCTCATAACGTCGGTAGATTGAGATTAAGAAACCACTACGTCATCTTGAACTGGTCTAGTGCAGGCGCAAACCTCATCAGAGAGTTATCGTTTAAAGGCGAGAAGATGGCAATTGTTGTCTTATCTTCGCTTGATAGAGACACGATTGTTGAAGAAATCGATAACATCTTCCTAGATACAGGAACGGAAAAGAAGAACATCACTGTGTTCGTTAAAAACGGCGATCCTGCATCAAGGAAGGCATTGAGAGAGGTATCTATTGATAAAGCTAAATCAATCGCTTTACTTGTGCCTGACCGCAAGAACGCATCAGATGTCGACTCTTTTAAACTTTTGATGGGCATTATTGGCATCACTAAAGATGCTTCAGTTGCAATTGAGGCATTCAATGAAGATGTCATGAAATCGATGCAGGATATGATTATGGCATCACCTGAACTCAAGAATCTTCAGTTGACCGTATTCTCTAAGGGTGGGGTTGTTGGTCATATCCTTGCCAGATCCGCGATTAACTCTTCTTATCCGGATTTATATTACTCAATGCTCACTTATAAGAATGGTTCATTCTATGAGGTTCCAACAAATAAGAATGTTGAATATCTCATGACCAACCACAACTCCTGCATCCCTGTTGCTAGATATAATGAAAACGATGAGGAGATTGCTTATGCTTTAGCATCTTCTCCACTTAAGACTTGGCCAACTCCATTCAAGAAAGAGTTCAATAAAGAGATTCCATTCGCCAAAAACTTATACACAAATTCGATTGTGTTATATGTCATTGGCGAGAATGACAGATCCGCTTCAATCGAGGAAGAGGTTAAGGCATATAACGAATCTGGTTTATGCAAGATTGATTTACGCGTATTCCCATTCGATGTTGATGTCGATGAGTTGTTGTCCGAGATGTCTGCATTAAGACGCAGAAAGAAGATCCTTATCTTATCTGATGAGAACTGCGATTCAGATTCAACTGACGTTAATGTCTTCTTAACTGTCCTTAAATTAAAGAGTTCTCATAAGTTAACCCCTGATGTTGAGATATCCGCAGAGATTATCGATCAGTCCAATAGATCGTCTTTATCAGCGTTGAACGTCACAAATGTAATCATCTCTAATCAGATGGTTGCCTTATACATGGTTCAGTTGATGACGCATCCTAACCACACTGAATTCTTCCATAAGCTATTGTCATCTAAGACCGACTTCACAAAGAACGATATAGATTTGGATGTCAGATTCGCTGAAGAGCTCATGAAGGTTGATGAACCGCTTGAGTTCTCATCTAGAGCGGAGTTCATCCAATCTTTATATAAAGCATCTAATCACGAATACATTCCGATCGGATTCGTCGATGAGAAACAAAAGACCAATGTCGTTGGAGCGGTAACCAATGTGATTGGTAAGACCGTCGGCACAGTTGTTAATGTTGCTAAGAAAACCGTTGGAGCGGTCACCAATATGGGCGCGGCGTTAAACATGGACGAGATTGGGCAGGTTGAGGCTCAATTAGATAGCAATTCTAGAATCACTCTTCTATCTGATCACTTATCCAAAAAAGAAAAGATAGTGATTAAGAAAGGTGCGATTATTCTCTTAATTCACCATCCAATCGATTAATTGGGGCAAAATTTGCCCCTTTTTTATTCTTCAACCATACATCTATAGAGTTAGTTTGCAACGATAGTTAATCTGTTAGCCGAGGGCTAGATTATTTAATTTTTAAAGATGTTCTGTGTAGAAGTATATGGGTAACACGCTATGATTTGTTGAAAAGTAGGTTACAAAGAAATATACTTTACGCATGAGTCTATTAAGCGATTTATATGAGCAATTGCAGAGTATTCCTGGGGGATACATCTCCATCAAGGTTATCAATGGAAAGAAAAGGTATTATTTGCAACGCAAAATAAACGGAAAAGTCGTTAGCGTCTATATTAAAGATAGTGAACTGGAAGATATAAAGGAAGCAATCTCAAGACGCAAAGAGATGGAGAGAGAAGTAGATAGAATCAAAAACGAGATATTGCATCCTCTAAATCCGCTCAGTGAATCCGCGTTGAGTTTAACGGGCGATTTAATGTCGTCGGATACGGTTGTTGCTAAATATCAAAACGGTGAGCTGCGTTATATCGATGAAGATAAATGCCCGCTTCTAATAAAAAGAACACATAACCTTAAAGATTGGTTAGAGGGCCGATCTATTGATGGCCACAGAACCCACTCTAGGATTTTAAGAAAAGCGCTGAGGCTCAAAGAAAGTGATGAGCTTAGAACTGTCTTAAGAGTGTTCGCTTGCACAATCAGTGACAATTTCTGGTTTAGACCTCTCAAATCCAAACTTCATTATGATGACGTTGTGTTTAAAAGCGATTTATTTGCGGATACCGCATTAAATGGCTATATAAACGAAAGATTTAAACCATCTTCTTCTCCTGAACTCACAAACACCGGCAGTTTTGAGAAGTGCTGGAAAATAATAGACAACCATTGGTGGATGATAAAAAGAGGTTCCAAAGAGGAACTGTTTTCAGAATGGTTTGCCTCTAGTCTTGCTAAAGCACTAGGTATACCTACCGTCTCTTATTCTATAAAAGACGGGAATATATACTCGATGAACTTGGCGGAGCATTATAATTTGGAGCCGATATCGTCTCTAGCAGGCGATGATGACAGTTATGAGAACGTCTTTCCTGTTATATATGAACTAGGAGAGGAATTCGCAAAAGATTATTTAATGCTAATGTGGTTTGATGTCTTGGTATCAAACGTCGATAGACATAATGAGAATCTTGGTTTGCTTAGAGATAAGAAAACTGGCGAGATTATCTCCCTCGCTCCTAATTACGATAATAATATGTGCCTTTTGGCGGTTCATCGCATACTCGACGAGGCTCGTAGCAGCGATGGCATGTTTAAACTGTTCAAAGCGTTTATCACAGGTAATGAGATAGCAAGGTCGTTGCTGTTGGACATGGATATTCCGTTAGTAAGTAAGCCGATAATTGAAGAGATTCTTAAAGAATCGCCTATCGAAGTTGATAAGGAATCGCTTATCAAATATTTGATAAACGGGTATGAAAAACTGAATTCATTGATCAAATGATGTTTCAAATAAATTGAATAATAAAAAGGCTTTGGTAAGCCCCCTTCATTAAAAATCACTCTGCAATGATTCTATTTTTGTTATCGCTTTATTACGCTTCTCTTCCGGATTGTGATAAACATTGAAAATAGGCGTTGTGGATTCAAGATACTTGGCTTCTAAAAGAACGGTCTCCGCGCTCTTGAAAAGGCCAAGTTTTTTATAGGCGTAGCCAAGCATGATAAACGTTTGGAACCTGAATGTGCCAAAAGGCAATACGAGATTCTTCAGCTCTTTATCATTGACCATATGGTTGATTTCTTCTTTACTTTTATCCACCGCCCCCAATGGCACAAAAGCGTCTAATGATGGATGACCGCAATTAGGGCATACAACAGGAAACAAGTCCTTCGCGATGAATTGATACACTTTATTTGCGCGCAGCAAATCAAACTTTCTCTTAAAGAATTTAGAGACTTCTTCATCGGTTTTTAACGACTTGAAATCATTCCATTCAGCCTCGTTCTTAAATATGTGGTGACATGCCCACTCTTCATGCAATATCGTTTTGCCGCAAGATTCACAAACCAAGAACTGTTTCATATTAATTCTCTCCTTATTTATATAAAACTTTGTATACAGGTAGCCCGTTGCTATAGGCCGGCGTTATTTCTCCCTGTATTAATGGCAACGCGTATTCTATGAAATCATCACTGATGTCATTTCCGTTGATTATCCAATTAATTGGAAGCGATTTAACCTTGTTAGCGACTTCATTCACATTGACGAGTTCGCATCTAATTGAATATGTTTTTTGGTCATTTCTAACCATGGAAACGAATTTTCCGTTGTTATTCTGGACCATTTTTGATGCAAAACGGCCACACATCTCAGCCTCATCAAGATCGGTTTTTGATGTGAGGTGACCTGCACATCTCTGCATGAGGTTCAATTCTATTGTTCTAACAGGTATTCCTAATCTACTTTTTATTAATGAACCAAGAACGCCAGATACACCACCCAATTGGGTGTGGCCAAACGCATCAAGGTTTCCGTCGACGCTTAATAAATTAGCGATGTATCTTCCTTCTACATCTCTTACACCTTCCGAAACAGCGATGAGCACTTTGCGTTGTCTTTCGTATATCGCCTTTACGTCTTCCAAGAACTTATCCACGTTAAATGCCGATTCTGGCAGATACATCCAATCAGGGCCAAGACCATTGAGGCAGGCTAATTTAGAGCCTGCGGTTAACCATCCAGCATCTCTTCCCATGACCTCCACAATTGTTGCGCGTCCAGATTGATAGGCGTTCGTGTCTAGTTTTAGCTCCTGGAATGTGGTTGCTATGTATTTGATTGAACTGCCATAACCTGGGGTATGGTCCGTTCCAACAAGATCGTTATCTATAGTTTTTGGCACCCCGATTACATTGCATGGGTAATTTATCGATTTAAAGAATCTCGATAATCTATCGACCGTATCCATGGAATCGTTCCCACCGATGAAAGCCATGTAGCCAATATCGTGTTTCTTAACGGTCTCTAGAATGTCTCTATAGTCAATATCGTTAAAGTCATCGCTTAAATGATATCTAACTGATCCAAGATATGCAGATGGGGTAGTCTTTAAGGACTCAACGTCATATATGCCAATCAAATTATCATGAATCAAGCCGAAAACACCGTGAACGGCACCATAGACCTTGCCGATATTTGGGTTCTCGTTAGCCTCCATGACCACTCCGTACAGGCTGGCATTGATTGCTGAAGTTGGACCGCCTGACTGTGCTACTAACAAGTTTTTCATAGCCAAATTATCAAACAAAAAAATCAATGCGACAATCTTGTTATTTTTATAATGACTATTATTTAAAATGAAAGTGTTTTCTACCTAGTCAAACCAAAATGATAGAGTATAATAAATTGTTTACAAAACACATAATAATGTAAAAACAACACCTGTTTTCCTCACTAAATAATGCGAGTTCCCCGCGAATAAAAATATCTTAAAATGATGGGTCACTTAAGTGAGTGCATATATTGTAAGGTTATTTTCTAAGTTTATTTCTTGCGTTCCTGTATTTAGGATTATAGCCACTACCGCTGCCCATATCTTGCTGGAGTCTGTAACGATTAACGCGGCGGCAACTATTCATCCGCCAACCTTAATGCCAGCCTCTGAGATATGTTGTAATCGGCTTTAGATATGGTGATGATAGTTTTTGTATAGTCACCTCTTTCATCCATATGCCAAAGGTCATTGTTATGAAGAAGATAGATGTCAGAGAAAGATTTCTTGAGAGATAATCTCATCTTGTTTAGATCCCTCACCACTTCTTCATTCATCTCTTCTTTTAAAAAGACGAAAAGGATGTTCCTCTCAAATCTATCTTTTACATACGCTAGATGACGATTCTCTTCATCAAAGGCATATCTCAGATTGCCTAGATTGCATCTTGTCACATATAGAGAAATAGAATCTTCATGGTTATAGAAAGACGGCGATGAATAAGATTGAGAAAAAGAGAGATCGTCTATCTTTTTGTCTCTAACAATCTTATACAAGATGCGTTTTGCAAGGAATTGATACAAAAACGGGTCGTCATAATCGATAAATAGCGAATTCTTTTTTGCCTCATATTTATTGTGTGCCGTCTTTGATAAAAGATACTCATTCTTCGCAAGCTCAATCACCTTATCAAAATGGTATGTGTGCCAAAGGATATATTTCTCCAATCCGATTTTTACAGGCAACAATGAGATGACTTTCCTACTTGTTGTTCTTTCAGTTAGAACCCAATATCTATAAAGATAGCCTAGCCAATATAACGCCTCACCATCTGCAATGCATGGTTTTGATAACAACGATGATATGTGTTTGTCATCAAAATCATCTAGCCATTTATAAACACTTTGATCCTGGCATGAGTCAAATTCCTTATCAAGCCTATTCGCAAGCTCCGATTTCATATAGGTTGTAATGGAGTCGTATATGTTCGTGTAAGGTCTATTGAGCAACATGAATAGCTCTGCGTTTTTCTTAGCTAAATACGCAATGTAAGTCTTATTCATGTTCAATTATCTCCTTAAAATATGGACCTTTTGGAGAATTATATGGCTCTATATATCTTTCTAGCATTTCTTCCCTGTTGCTTATGTTCAAGCCGGTTAGGTATCTATCAAAGGATTTCTCAATAGTGAATTCCTCTATCAGTTCAAGGTGATTAATCGCCTTTTTTGTCCTCAAGCAATATTGATTTCCAAGTTTCATCAATTTCAAACGATATAGCATCTCATCGAGCCCAATTCTGTTGGAGAAGAAATCTTCCATGACAATCGCCATTCTGTCATCTGCTATAGGGCCGACAACCACATCACAGTCACACTTTATATTTCCTTTTATATATCCTCGATTTTGCGCAATAAACATCGCCCACTCTTTTCCATCTAAATGCATTATGTTCAATCCATTTGGGTTCAGTCTGTATTTATAGATTCTCGCCTTTGGGTAGCTAGATACGAAAAGAGATGATTGATAAAGCGACTCACCAAGATAAAACCCTTTGCCGAAATCATTATGCAGAGCGCCATAATCTAGAGATGGGTTTCCGACTAGACCATATCTCGAGCCGTGATAGATATAACCCGACTCTTCAAAGAACAAATAATCCTTAATAGACTCACCAAAAGAAGATAGGTAACTATCCAATTTTGAGATAACGGTTTCAGGTATGTTTTTAATATCTTCTTTAAGATATCTAAATAATGTTGTTCTTGTTACATCTAAAATCTCAGCCCACTTAGCCTTCGAAATCTCAGGGTGATCCTCCACCGCTCTTTTTATAATCTTGTTGAAGTTTAGTTCGACCATGTGCATAGTATTATCCTTTTTTTATTTTTATGCAACATTGGTGGAGATGAAAAAACCTCCTGCTGTTTTATGCAATAGGAGGCATTTTCACTTAAATTAAGCAACTTTAGTGACCTGGATTGGTCCATCATTGCTGAACATAGCAAGGTCAAGGAAGCTAAGGGCTGTTGAAGTTTTTGGCTTTATTACAAGAGTGTGTTCTCCTGCCCCTCCAACGTTTATCGATCCGAGTTTCCAGGTTGTCCAGTATTCGGTGTTGTTGTCAAATCCGATTGAGGAAGTCGCAAAGCTCGTTGTGTCAAGCGTTAATGCAGCCCCATCAAGCGTGATAGACATAGCACTGTTGATGTTGAGGGAAGTATTCTTTGCCAAGAATGTTGAATATAGGTTACCGGAGAATGCCTTATCGACGTTGAACTTATATGTGGCGGTCTGAGATGTTGAGCTCAACTTGAAGTAGTTATATCCAGGGTTGCGGATAGTGCTCTTACTGATCGTCTTATTGGCATTTATCATTGAGGTGCCACTCAACGTGAAGTCTTCTCCTTTAAGGAGGCCGATCTGGTCTAACTGAGTTTTTGCTGGTGTACCTTCTGTTAGAAGATTGATCATTGTGTCGAGTTTCTCGTGTGGAACACCTGCGGTGACCAAGAAGTTGTAGCACTTCTGTTGGAAGCTTTCGCCTGGATAGGTGTTGATCTGGGCGATGTATCCCGCTGTAGAGTCATCGTTGACCTGATCGCAGGTCGATGTCTTACCGATGCGGCCGAAATTAGAGAATAAGTAATCTTGGTAAATCTGTTTCATTGGCAAGCCAAGGACACCGTTGATGAGGAGAGCCATAAAGCCTGTTCTATCGGTGCCAATACGGCAATGGAAGAAGATTGGGTAATTATTTGCATCGCCTAAGATATCGAAGCAGCGAAGCATTGGTGCGATGTTTCTAAAGATCAGGTTCTTACCACCTTGGTATTCCATCGCGTTGTGATAAATCTTAACGCTGCTACCAACCGGTGATGTTGATGGGCAGTTGAATCCCATTTCACGAAGCTCAATTTCCGTTTTGACTCCCATTTCATTGAGCATTGTCTTTTTTCCGGCATCAGTGATTGCACACTGTGACTGGGAATCGTTTGGAGCGCCTGTTCTATAAAGGAGTCCCTGTTTTATCTTAGCACCGCTTTCAGTTGTCTTGCCTCCGAGGTCACGGACGTTTGTCATGCCGTCGACCCTTAAGTTACGGATACCTGCATCTGCGGTATCTAACTCATAAGTGTCTGAGATATCTGGATCGCCTGCTGTGTAGACCGCTTTAAGTCTATAGAAATAATGGGTTCCGATGTAAAGATTATAGATATCGAATGACTTGTTCTTGCTTTCGTATGTGAGCACGTCCTTCGTGAATTCGGAGTCTGTTGCGAATTCGAGGACGTATTTGCTTAGTATTTTCCCTGATGGGACAGAATGCTTAAAGCTGAATGGGACGGCTGTTGGATCGGACTGATGCCCGTTAGGCGTTGTGTGGAAGGTGTTCTGGAAGGTTGATGAGCTTATCTTTGTGTAGTCGCCAGAATACTCGATAAACGCCTTCTGATCAGCGGTTTTGTTGTTGATTGGGGATGTGAATGTTGTGACATTCGTGAATACACCCGCTTCAACAGGAGTCTCTGATGTAGTTGATGAGGTCTTTGTCTCGGATGTTTTTGTCTCTGAAGTCTTTGTCTCGGATGTCTTGGTTTCAGAGGTTTTTGTCTCTGAAGTTGCTGTTGATTCTTCTTTTACCGAGGATGTTGGTTCGCTATCTTTAGCTGGCTCGCTCTTTGATGGCTGAGGTGCTGCGCATGCTGCTAGCATCGCAAGGGATAATAACGAGATTAATAATGTCTTTCTCTTCATTGTTTTCTCTATAGTGGCTAACCACTACTTCCTTTCTTTTACTGATTGTTCAAATGAAGCGCTGACGGCTTTCAAAAATGTCACAGTGATTTAAAGCCCATTCTAAGTACACAAATAATACGTGTCAATTTAGTGCATATACTTGTAGATGACTAAATGCATGATAGTCATTATATAGATGCGATAAACAACAAAAAAAGCACCGTTTATGGCACTAGTGATAGCGAGGTAAATTCTCTTGAAATTAGACATAACTTTTTGGCGATTGTCTTGAGATTATGCTTTTTGTAAAAATTTGATTGGCTGATTTCAGAACGTGTCTATTATAACTATTATCCTTAATCAAAAAAGACA
>JAKSVF010000045.1 GCA_024408235.1 Bacilli bacterium | reverse complement strand
AATATTTCATAGTCTCGATAAAGCATCCCATTAAACACGTTATCCGTGTCTCTAAGCCTTTTGGAATACATCCTGAACATTGGGACGAATGTTAACGGGAACGATACTGATGCAACGCAGCTGAATATGTATAAAACAACAGGTATCTTAACAAATAAGATGACCAAAATGCTGGACATGAACAATAAAGCGCCGATAGATACGCCCCACAGTTCAAGTTTGTGTTTAACGAGAATCTGGGATACATAGTTCATCGCAATCTTGAGCACTTCAACGATGACGATTACGATTGTGACCGCCTTAAAGTTGAGGCCATTTATGAATAAATACAAAGGGACGATGTGGTCCATGATTGGCTGGAACATTCCAAATGCCAGATGGAACACGATGAACCATTTATCAATCTTGACCTTTGGTCTTACTGATATCTCATATGAGTTATAGTTCTCCACCAAAACTCTATAGATAAAGAACAATGGGATGACGGATAAGACGTAAATGATTGATGAAGATATCGATAGGATCAGGAATGAGTGTTCCATAGCGCTCGATAAGATAAAACCGGATATGAGGGTGAAAACGACTTTTCCGATATTGGATGCGATTTGGAATTTGGCAACATTCGTCTTTTTATCGCCAAACGCGAATGCGATGTTAAGAGGGACTGAATATAGAGTCTGGCACAACGCCATCAGGACAGATGCGAGCAATACGGATGTGAGATTGACCGTCCAGAAAGAGAAGATGGCTTCAGTTGCCACAATCGGGATGAAATGCAGCATTATGGAGATGACTCCCCACTTCTCTATGACCTTTTTCAACAAGAACATGAAAACGTTGACCAAGATGGAGTTCACGATCAAATACATGATGGCGAGGTTCAAATCACCGCATGTCTTTAATATGTATAGAGGGATGAATACCTTGATGATGCTGTCGGCGATGGCCTTGAGCAGTTTATGTACGAATATCAGGTTATCTTTTTTCATGACTGACATATTTTAGGCATAAAGTGTCTTTAGTGAAGCAAAAACAAAAAATGTCAAAAAAATTATTAATAAAATGACAGTAATGAATTTACTTTAAAATTAGTTATAACTCATTTTATTAATCCGTTTGGGGCCATTTGACACTGATGTCCGAAAAGCATAAATTGTCCGCAGAAAGGAGAATATCGTTCGATTTATTAATTTTTCGTACGATTTATGTATAATTATGATTCAAGCAGGAGTGCAAAATATGGTTATAACCGCAACTGAATTAAAAACAAACCTTGGCAAATACTTAGATAGCGTCGACAGGGAAGACGTCTTAGTTACAAAGAACGGTAAAATCGTCGCAAGAATAACGAGGCCCGAGGACAACAAACTCGAACTTCTTGACAGTTTAGTCGGCTGTCTAGAAGGCGCCGTCGATTTTGATGAAGCAAGAACGAATAGACTAAAACGACAATAAAATGAGAATCCTATTTGACACAAATGTTATATTGGACATCCTCCTAAAGAGAAAAGAATTCCTAGACAATTCTCTTGGGTCGGTCAAAACGGCTTTACATCAAGGTGATTGTTGTATGTTGTCGTCTTCTGTAATAACTGACATCTTCTACTTAGCCCGCAAATTTTATTCAGACAAAGAAAAAGCAATGCAATGCGTAATCACTTCCGTTAGTTTGTTCAAACTTGCTCCGGTTACTGAAGAATGCATAGTGTGTTCCTTGGGGAAAGAATTCTCTACTTTCGAAGACGCTGTGATCGATTCCGTTGCAACAAATTGTCAAGCCGACTGCATCGTAACTAGAAACAAAGCGGACTTCAAAAAAAGCAAAAACATCGTTTTCACTCCACAGGAATTCATTGAGTTCAGAAAATAAAGACGGGCTAGAAGTCCGTTTTTATTACGTTATCCGCTTTTTTGAATCTAATTTCAGAGATGATGGTTGCGCCGAGCATGAGAATCGCGCCAATCCAGGCGATATAAGAGAGTTCCTCATGCAAGACGAGGAATGACAAGAGAATTGAGAGAACCGGCTCGACATAGCTTAAAATCGCGATGCTTTGGGTGGACATGAATGGCATTGGGCCTAAATAGAATATGTAGGCGATGCCTGTGTGGACGATGCCTAATATCAAGATGTATACGATCATCATAGGGTCCCAGACTATAGAAGCGAAGTCTGTTGTTATCAAGGCATATGGGAGCATGACTGAAGATGCGGCGGCTAAAACGATGAGGGTTTTATCAAATGGGTCCACTTCTCTTAGGAACTTATTGAAAACAACGATGCCGACGTAACAGATGGCAGAACCGAGTCCGATCAAAAGGCCGGTTAAAGAGATTGTTCCTTCTCCCCCGATGACTCCTGAAACCATGACCATGCCAAATAAGGCCACTAAAGCGCAGATGACCTTCAAAGGGGTTAGCCTTTCTTTAAAAAGGATCGGTGAGATAAATATCATCATGACAGGCGCTAAGTAATTGAACAGGGTGCCTAACGATACATTCATGACATTGTAGGACGTGAATAAACAGATCCAGTTTCCTCCAAGAGAGAAGCCTGCAAGGATGAGCCACAAGATGTTCTTCTTAATGACTTGCCAGTTAGGCTTTCTTCTCAAGATTAGGAAGATGAATACCAGCATGCAAAGAATGCCTATCAATCCACGGGATAAAACGATGAGGCCTGCTGGAAGAGAAAGGAAACGCGAAACGATTCCGGCGGTTCCATAAATGGCCATCGCGATTACGTATTGGAGAGTAGGTAGCTTCTTCATTGTAGTGTGAGTATATATGGGGACTTATAAAACTCAATTGTTGTTTATAGGTAACCGCTTAACCGCGATATATAACATTGATTATTGTCGTTTTAATGTCGGCTTAGTGCTGTTACAAAGCTTTTTGCGTTGAACTAAATATCATTTAACTTATAATTAGCGTTGTTCATGGAGGAATATTTATGAATAACGTATCAAATGTAAGTTTTAGAATTGATAGCACGTTGAAAAATCAGGCAGATGCACTATTCCAGTCGCTTGGGCTTAATATGACAACTGCATTCAATATGTTTCTCCGACAGGCGGTAAGAGAAGGAAGAATACCTTTTGAAGCGACAATTAACGTCCCAAATAGCGAGACGATCGCCGCAATGATTGAGGCAATTCAGCTATCTCAGGATCCAAATGTCAAAGGCACGGACTTAGAAGAGGCGTTAAAAGAATTAAAGAAACCGTTTTAAGCATCATATGGACCATCAGTCACAGCGATCTCTTCAATTAAGAAATAACTTACATCCAAGAATGAGCCTTTGGCTCTTTTTTGGTTGCATAGAAAAAGACCACCGCTTTACCGATGGTCTAAGTTTCTAAAATCGATTAGTCGAGTTTTGGTCCTGCAGCTACAAGTGCTTTGCCAGCATCGTTAGTCTCATATTTAACGAAGTTCTTCTGGAATCTTGAAGCGAGGTCTTTTGCCTTTGCATCCCATTCTGCTGGGTTTGCATATGTGTCTCTTGGGTCGAGGATGTTTGTTGCAACGCCTGCGAGGACTGTTGGGACTTCGAAGTCGAAGAGAGGGATCTTCTTTGTTGGGACTTCATTGATGTTGCCGTTTAAGATAGCATCGATGATTCCACGTGTATCTTTGATGGAGATACGCTTGCCAGTTCCGTTCCATCCTGTGTTGACGAGGTATGCCTTAGCACCGCTTGCCTGCATCTTCTTGACGAGTTCTTCTGCGTACTTTGTTGGGTGTAATTCGAGGAATGCCTGTCCGAAGCATGCTGAGAAGGTTGGAGTTGGCTCTGTGATGCCACGCTCTGTGCCTGCGAGCTTTGCTGTGAAGCCTGAGAGGAAGTAGTACTGTGTCTGCTCAGGTGTGAGAATTGAGACTGGAGGTAAGACTCCGAATGCGTCTGCTGATAAGAAGATGACGTTCTTTGCAGCTGGAGCGCTGGAGATTGGCTTAACGATGTTGTTGATGTGGTTGATTGGGTATGAGACACGGGTGTTCTCTGTGACTGACTTGTCTGCGAAGTCGATCTTGCCGTTTGCATCAACTGTGACGTTCTCTAAAAGAGCGTTGCGTCTGATTGCGTTATAGATATCTGGTTCTGAGTCCTTATCGAGGTTGATGACCTTAGCGTAGCATCCACCTTCGAGGTTGAAGACGCCATTGTCGTCCCATCCGTGCTCATCATCACCGATGAGTAATCTCTTTGGATCGGTTGAGAGTGTTGTTTTGCCTGTGCCTGATAAGCCGAAGAAGATAGCTGTGTTCTTGCCTTCCATATCGGTGTTAGCGGAACAGTGCATTGAAGCCATGCCCTTTAATGGGAGATAGTAGTTCATCATTGAGAACATACCCTTCTTCATTTCGCCGCCATACCAAGTGTTGATGATGACCTGTTCGTGTGAGGTGATGTTGAATGCGACGCATGTTTCTGAGTTGAGGCCTAATTCCTTATAGTTCTCAACTTTTGCCTTTGATGCGTTGTAGATGATGAATCCAGGTTCGAAGTTTTCAAGTTCTTCAGCTGTAGGCTGGATGAACATGTTCTTGATGAAGTGTGCCTGCCATGCGACTTCGACGATGAAGCGGCATGCCATTCTTGTGTCTTTGTTAGCGCCGCAGAAAGCGTCGATGACATAGAGTTTCTTGTTTGAGAGCTCTTTCTTAGCTAAGTTCTTGACTTCTGCCCAGACAGATTCTGACATTGGGTGGTTGTCATTCTTGTAAGCGTCTGATGTCCACCAGACTGTGTTCTCAGAGTTCTTATCGACAACGATGTATTTGTCCTTTGGTGAACGGCCTGTGTAGATGCCGGTCATAACGTTAACAGCGCCGAGCTCTGTCAACTGTCCCTTTTCATATCCTTCAAGGGTTGGGTCCATCTCATCGTTGAATAACTGTTCGTAGGATGGGTTGTAGACGATCTCTGGAGTTCCAGTGATGCCATACTTTGTCAAATCGATTTTAGACATTTTTTATACCTCTTTTATCTGGTATTTTTGGGAAGCGATAATCTTTTCCCGAAAGTAACCAAGATATATTTTATATATGGGAGTTGTCTAGTCAAGAAAACCGAAAAGAAAACCCCTTACATTTCCTTTGCGAAAGATAAAGGGTTATTTTCTGTTTTTGCAACGCGGACAGGAATCGGAGTGGCTGCAACAAGAGCAACCACCTTTTTTTCTACCTCTAATATAGAAATATAGAGCAAGGCCCACCGCAACAATCAATAAGCCTAAGAGTATCCAAGACGGTGTGTTCATTTATAGCACCCCCACAAGGAAGAATACGAGCGAGAACAATCCTGCGACGACATAGGCAATCGCAAACTGTGACATCGCCACTCCTAATGACCACTTCCAGCCAAGCTCACGCTTAACGGACGCGAGTGCGGCGACACATGGCGTGTATAAGAGGCAGAATACGAGAAGCGAGAAAGCTGCAAATGGTGAGAGCAACGCTTTGATGGCATCTGTTGATCCACAAAGTATTTCAAGGGTGGATACAACGCTTTCTTTAGCCATGATGCCAGAGACAAGTCCTGTAACAACTTTGTAGTCACCGAAGCCTAAAGGCTTGAAGATGACTGCGATATAACCGGAAATTATTGCGAGCATTGAATCCCCAGGTTCGACCATCTCCATCTTGAAATTGAATGTCTGGAGGAACCAGATGACGATCGTTGCAATCAATATGATTGTGAAAGCTTTCTTTAAGAAGTCTTTTGATTTCTCCCATAAGAGCTGAGCGACGTTCTTAAGACCTGGCATACGATAGTTAGGGAGTTCCATTACGAATGGGACGGCCTCGCCTTTGTAAGTTTTTTTGATAATGAGAGCGTATATGATGGCGATGATAATTCCTAGGAAATATAAGCCTGTCATAACAAGCCATGACCATCCGCCGAAGAATATGTGGCATAAGAATCCATAGATAGGAAGCTTTGCGGAGCATGACATGAACGGGGTTAATAAGATGGTTGCTTTTCTATCCCTTTCTGAAGAGAGAGTTCTTGCGGACATAACGGCAGGAACTGTGCAGCCAAAGCCGATTAACATAGGGACGATTGATTTACCTGATAAGCCTAGTTTGCGGAGTATTTTATCCATGACGAAGGCAATGCGGGCCATGTATCCTGAATCCTCTAAAAGAGAAAGGAAGAAGAATAGAGTGATGATGATCGGGAGGAAAGTGAGAACACTTCCAACGCCCGCATACACTCCATCGAGTATGAGCGAATGTATGACCGGATTAACACTCATGCTGGTGAACCAGTTATCTAGCACTTCTGCAAGCGAATCGATGCCAAGCTCCAAGAGCTGTTGGGCATAGTTGCCGATCAATCCGAATGTGAGGAAGAATATCGCACCCATGATGAGAACAAACATCGGTATCGCAGTGTATTTTCCTGTAAGGACTCTGTCGATTGCCTCAGAACGTTTTCTCTCTTTTGATTCATGGGGTTTTATGACGCATTCATGGACAACCTTTTCGATATAGTGATAACGCATATCGGCAATGGCATCTGAGCGGTCAAGTCCACGTTCTTTTTCCATCTGGACGATGATGTGCTCAATCATCTCGAGCTCATTTAGATCAAGTTTAAGAGCGCTGATTACACGCTTGTCGCCTTCGATGACTTTACTAGCGGCGAATCTGATTGGAAGTTCGCTGCGTTCAGCGTGGTCTTTAATGAGATGCATTATCGCGTGTATTGCGCGATGGACTGCACCACCTTCATCGTTCTCGTCACAGAAATCAACGATTGCGGGTTTCTCTTGGTAGTGCGCAACGTGAATGGCGTGACTAATAAGCTCATCAACGCCTTCGTTTTTCTTCGCGGATATTGCAACGACTGGAACTCCGAGCATATCTTCCATCTTATTGACATCGATGTAGCCACCGTTATTTGTGACTTCATCCATCATGTTTAAAGCGATGGTCATTGGTTTCTCAAGCTCCATTAATTGGAGGGTGAGATATAAGTTTCTTTCAATGTTTGTGGCATCGACGATATCGATGATTCCCTGAGGTTTGTCTCTCAGGATATATCTTCTAGAGACGATTTCCTCATCTGAGTATGGGGATAAAGAATAAATGCCTGGGAGGTCCACCACTTTTGCATTAGGGTTTTTTCTAATGGTTCCAATCTTTTGATCGATTGTGACGCCTGGGAAGTTACCAACATGCTGATTAGAGCCAGTTAGCTGATTAAAAAGGGTGGTTTTGCCAGAGTTTTGGTTGCCGGCCAAAGCAAAATTTAGGACGGCATCATTTGGAAGAGGATTCTCGTCTTTGTGGTTGTGGTATTTGCCGCCTTCACCTAAACCTGGATGGGATATGTGTTTATGCGCTTCAATTTTGACTGTCGTCTTTTCTTTAATATATGGTTCATCTATTTCGATAGCAGATGCGTCACTTAACCTAAGCGTGAGCTCGTATCCGTGAACCATGAGCTCCATTGGATCGCCCATTGGAGCGAGCTTCACTAAAGTAACCTCTGTTCCAGGGATTAAACCCATATCGAGGAAATGCTGGCGGAGAGAACCTGTTTCTCCTACTTTTGTTATTTTGGCTGACTGCCCTATTTTTAAATTCGCAATGTTCATAATTTTTGGCAGAGTTAATTATGATTAACTGCATTTCATATGCAAGTTATAAATCACTAACTCATCAACATTTTGTTTGTTTCTAAAGAAAAAAAGAATCAATTAAGATTCCTTTTTATCTGCGATTTTGTTTATTAAGTAGGTTACGCCGAATGTTGTGGATGATATTGCGAGGAAGCCTCCGAGGTAACCATCCCGATTCCATAGTCTTCTCTTTTTTCTTTCTTCTCACATCCAGCGAGCGCGATAACACTCGCGATTGAAAATAGAGAAACGAGAAGATGTTTAAATTTTTTACTTTGTAAAATCATAATCGTCTCGACATATTAAGACGCGGTTACCCGCGTAAGTTTATTTTGCTTTAACGCTGAAGAATATGTATTTGCCGTACATATCTCTAGCCTTTTCCTCTCCGAGTATCTTGTTGAATTGGGCAGTTGTTGGTGAGCCTTTATCAAAAAGACCATCGACATATTCCTTAATGACTGCACGCTTAGATGGTTCGTCCACCGCTTCTGCGTTTTGGAGGATGTTCATGAATTCATCTAAATATCTATCGATTGCTCTATTGAATTCGGCTGTGCATTTTTTGCTGCGTTTTGAGATGGTTCCTTCCACTCGCATATCATCATACCAGCAAGGTTTTAACTCATGGTCCGGTAAAGCACTATAACATTCTTTGAGCTCAATAAGATTTGGATATTTCTTTCCTTTATTGACAGTGAGGTCGTATATCTCGATCAGAAGAGTCTCATTGCCCATTGCCTTGATATAGTCAAAGCTGAAGAGAGGCGCATCCACTCCTAACGGGGAGAAAACAACCGTTTCCATCTTCATGAGACCGAGCATTGCAGACATTTTGAGGGTTGAAACACAACCGACGTTGCCAACTTCATATGAATGAACGTTGAATTTCATTCCATTCTTTTTTATGAGAGCGTACTCTCCGATATCCATTTCTTCGAGCGGATAGGTCTCGCTTAATTTATTAATAACTTTATCTATAACCATGCCACGATTATATAACGCTTTAGTGTTTTAGTTAACATATTAAGTCAATTGTGTGAATACTTAACCGTTTGCTATAAAATTAGGTTATGTTAACCGATAAAGAAAAAGAAGCGTTCGAATTATATAAAAATGGCTGTACTTGTTCACAGAGCGTTGCCATTCCTTTTAGCGAGGAAGTCTCTCTAGATAAGGAAACCATCTATAAAATGATGGAAGGTTTCGGCGGAGGCGTCGGAGCGCAGCAAGAAGTGTGTGGCGCGGTCTCCGCTATGACATTTGTCATATCGATGATTCAGTCATATTGCGATTTCAAGGG
Organism: Bacilli bacterium; assembly: GCA_024408235.1. GTDB lineage: Bacteria > Bacillota_I > Bacilli_A > RFN20 > CAG-826 > UBA4951. Next base: position 1,081 of record JAKSVF010000045.1, on the reverse strand, counting down.
TTCTTCAAAACAGGAGACTTATAAACTGATACGCAAGGCTTGTGATAGATTCAAAGAAGAATATGGTTCGATTAGATGCATTGAGATACTGCATGGCGGGAAGCCGGTTCATGGAATGTGCACTTTAAAAATCAAGAAGGCAATCGATATCCTTGAAGATATATCATCAACTCCCGTCCCGATCGAATAGCTTGCTACTGGCAGGCTTTTTTATTTCTTTTAAAAGACATAAGGAATAGACTAACTAGGAATAAAGGAGGCCTAAATATGCCTTGCACAACATTATTAGTGGGCAAAAAAGCCACAATCGATGGTTCCACAATCATCGCTAGAACTGATGACGGATTCTTTGATGTCAAAAAGATGATAGTCGTTGAACCAGACAAACAACCAAGAAAATATAAGAGCAAAATCTCAGGGGTTGAGGTTGAATTGCCAGATAACCCAATGAGGTACACCGCTTGTCCAAGCGTTGATCCAGCTCATGGCATCTGGGCCGCAACAGGTATAAACTCGGCGAATGTCGGAATGACAGCAACAGAAACAATCACCTCTAACCCAAGAGTCCAAGGCGCAGATCCATGCACCAGAGGAAAAAACGGAAAGCCAATGGGAATCGGAGAAGAAGATTTGGTCGTTTTAGTCCTCCCATACATCAAAACAGCTAAAGAAGGCGTCCTTAGATTAGGTTCTCTTTTAGAGAAATATGGAACATATGAGATGAACGGCATCGCATTTAACGATGACAACGATGTCTGGTGGTTAGAATCAATCGGTGGCCATCACTGGATTGCAAGACGCATTCCAGAAGATAAGTATGTCGTTATGCCAAACCAGTTCGGATTAGACCATTTTGATTTCGATGATGCGTTAGGCGACGGACATGACTTCCTTTGCTCAAAAGATTTGAAGGAATTCGTCGAAAAGTATCAGCTCGACGCGAATAACGGCGGAAGATTCAACCCAAGAAAAGTATTTGGCTCCCACGATGATTCCGATCACGTCTATAACACACCACGCGGATGGGTCACGGGTAGGTATTCCAATCCCAGAACTTACAAATGGGCTGGTCCAAATGCGG
>JAKSVF010000044.1 GCA_024408235.1 Bacilli bacterium | reverse complement strand
TCTTGCTTGCTTGAAAAAGAAGACGTTTTCTCGATATTCGTCTACGCCGATGAAAAGACGAAAGTGGAACGCTGCCTTGCCCGTGATACTGACCACAAAGAAACTGAGAAATCCATCAGAAAGATGATCAAGACCATCGACAGGAATAGACGTCATTACCACGAAACATATTTTGGAGTGGAGTGGGGCAGGAAAGAGAATTATGACCTTGCCGTCAACACATCTGGCGTTGAGATCAAAAAAATAATTCCAGGACTCGCCGCTTATATAAAAGGCTACTTCGAATCCAAATAAATTAACGAGAAGATCGCTTGTGCGGTCTTTTCTTTTTAATTCTTTATATTAATAGTGCACGCATTGTTGGCGCGCACCCCAGCACACGCAAAAAGTTTCGATAAAATCTACACTTTCAACTCATAAATATCGCATTGACCTTTCTAAAATTATCAAATATATTAGGTAGGATGGATAGAGTAGCAAAAATTTTCGGCGGTGTAGGAGTTATCGCTATCGTTGCGATGATCCCTCTTATCATCTACGCCTTTAGAAAACGCAAGAATTACGCGATTTATCTCGCAGTCACAAGCATATACGCTTGCTTGACCGCGCTTTCATATACGCTTTCATTATTTTATGATGTCTCCACGCATTATTTCTATGCGATGTTCACCTCAACCTTATACTTCACCTCGATTGACTGCATGCTTTTGTTCCTCGTTATGGCGACTATGGCGTTCACCAATTCGTGGGGCGTAAAGAGGAAGACTGTTTTATTCTCGATAATCTTTGCTCTTGGCGTTGCGGATTTAGGCATGCTTTGGACAAACTGCTTCCTTCCGGTTGAGAAACAGTTCGCCATCTCTTTAACAAGCGTCCCAACCCATCCAACAATCCCTGTTTTCATATCTCACTGGCCGTGGCATTTCCACCTAACATTCACATTCTTCATGGTAGTTGTGGTGATCTCTTTGTTTCACAACAAATCCAAGAATGTTCCAAAGGGCTATAAGAGACAATACACGATTCCTAGCATTGCCATCTTCTTGATCGTTTTTATCAACCTTATTTTCTTGCTCTTCCAGACGAATGAAGAATCCACCCTCAAGATGATTGATATCTCTGTTCTTCTCTACCCATTCGGAATCATTGGGGTATATTTTGGATTCTTCTATTACAAAGAAGTTATCCTCCCTTCAAGATTCAAGAACTTCATTGTGGATAACGGATTCAATGGCATCGTTGGTTTCGATTGGGAAAACAAGCTCATAACCATGAACTCAAACGCCGAAAACTGCTTCCCAGAACTGAAAGACAAAAAAGGCAAAGAGATAGAATACATGTCCGAAGTCACGGGCATCTCAACGGATGAAGAAGAAAGCCGTATTTGCCAGTGCTATACCACGAACGTGAACGGTTTAAGCATCTCGCTTAGATGCGATTATATCGTGAGAAGGAATAAATACGGCAAAATCATTACAAAAGTCTTCTATTTCCAAGATATTTCTCCTGAAACCGATCCTTTGACCGGTTTCATGAAAGAAGAGGCGTTCAATCACACAAACCTGAATAGAGAACATGTTGCCATCCCTCCAAAATCCGTCTGTATTTTCGATATATCGGGCCTTGGCACAATAAACGCGACAAAAGGACGTGACGAAGGCGATAAAACCCTCAAGCGCCTTTCAGAGATGTTGGTGTCAAGATACCCTAAGACCGCTAACTTCATAAGAGGAAAAGAAGGCAACATCTATGTCATCTGCGTCTCTCTCACCCAATTAGGCGCCAAGAATGTCGCGGCTACAATCAAACATGATTTCGAAGGCGCGGAAATCGACTACGCCGTGCTTCCTTTCGGTGAAGGAGACGTTCTCCAAGACACCATGAAAAAGGTCGAGACTGCCCTAAACACAATCAAGCTCTTGAACAGCAAATCAAGCAAATCAAACGTCGTTGCCTCCCTTTTAAAAGCGTTAGAGGAAACCGACTTAGATACAGAAGGTCACGTTGAAAGAACAACAATTAACGCCGAAAAACTCGGAAAACGCCTCGGCTTATCTGACTACGATTTATCGCGATTGAAACTTCTAACGGTTCTTCACGACATTGGAAAAATAGCGATTCCTCTAGATATTTTGAACAAGCCGGGAAGGTTATCCGATCACGAGTTCGAGATCATGAAGTCTCACACCACAAAGGGGTACGAGATTGCAAAATCCAACAAAGCCCTTCAAAACATCGCAAAAGAAATCAAACAGCATCATGAAAGATGGGATGGAAAAGGTTATCCAGATGGCCTAGAAAAAGAATCCATCAGCTATCTTGCTAGAATCGTTTCAATCGTTGACTCATTCGATGCGATGACAAACGACCGCGTCTATCGTAAAGCGTTATCTTGGGATGAGGCGAAAGAGGAACTCCGCAGATGCGCAGGAACGCAGTTTGACCCGCATGTCACCGCTGAGTTCTTGAGAATGCTCGACGAGGAAATACACATCGATTTGAAACCGGTTAAGAGAGAGAACGAGCTTTCTAACATCGCTCTTAAAAAAGAACTCGTGACCAATATGGTTTTCCCTATGTCATTCGGAAAATACATTCTCGATGAAAAAGATAGAATCGTTGAAGTGGATAAGAACTTCACCGCAATAACAGGTTACACTCTCGAGGATTGCCTCGATAAGAAGATGAAACAGAAAGACCTTATCCCAGAAGAGGATATGGTCGAGTATCTCACGACCGTTGAGAAACAATTCGCCCAGGGATCTGACACCGTTTTAATCGAGCATCGAATCATCAAGAAAGATGGAAACACCACATATGTCTACTGTATCGGCAGAAGGCATTTCGAAACATTCTCCAAAAAGATCATGTCAGAGATCCTTATCGTCGACTGTTCTTTGACCCACGCCGCAAGACTCGGAGCAGAGATGGAGAAAGATAGAGCGAAGACCCAAAGAGAATCCTGGGAGAGGAAATACCGCAGAGACGGACTCACCGGCCTTCTCACCCACAACGCCTTTGAGAACGATGTTGAAAGCGCCATTTTAGCAGGCGAAAAGAACATACTCTTTATGATATTCGACCTCGATGGCTTTAAGGGCTACAACGACACAAAAGGCCATAAAGCGGGCGATGAATACCTTGTTCTTGTCGCCAACCATCTCGCTCAGTCCATGAGAAAGGGCGATTTATGCTGCAGATTGGGTGGAGACGAGTTCGCCGCTGTTCTCCTAATTGACAAAGGAGAGAGCATTGAATCCGTCAAACAGAGAGCGGAATCTCTCCTCTTGCATCTTAACGGAACCCTCACATTCGTCGACAATTCATACTGCAAATTCTCGTGTGGCGCTTCCTTCACCGTCACCGGATTCGACTCATTCAACAAACTATACATAGACGCCGACAAAGCGCTTTATGAATCCAAAGATAGAGAAAAGGGTACACTCACATTCGGTTCTTCTCTAAAATAGAGACATGTTTTCAATGAAAAGAGTCTCCTCACAAGAGGAATTAAACGCGATATTAGAAGTCCGCAAACAGGTCTTCGTTTTAGGGATGAATATCTCTAAGGAAGACGAGATAGACGAATACGACACCTTCCCTAGTCTTTGCCATCATTACGCAATCATGGATGACGGAGTAATCGTCGGCACGGTTAGAGTGCTTCCAATAGACGATACAACCGTGAGATTCCAACGCTTTGCGGTCCTGGAATCTAAAAGAGGAAAAGGACTCGGAAGAAAAGCGTTCGAACAGTTAGCGGAAATCTACAAAGACAAAAACATCTGGTTCCACGCAATGGCATACCTAGAAAACTTCTACAAGAGCCTTGGCTATCTCCCAAGAGGGCCATATTTCGATGAATGCGGAATTAGGCATATCGAGATGTACAAGAACTTATAATTTGGCGATATAACTAAACAAAGTTTATTTATAAATAACACACTTATTAATATATTAATAATCTTCGTCAATCACAAAACCTGTTATCGCGCTTAAAAGCGCTTTCGTGTATTATGTGCGTAGATGGTGCGCACTTTTTCGTGCGCCGGAGGAAGAAATATGGGAAAACCTTTCGTTGAAACGATAGCTCCGCATAAGGGTGAAGCTAAACCAAGCGAAAAAATAATAAAGGTAGGTAAGAAGATTACCGACGTTGCTCTCCACAAACTCGGTGGAGTCACATCAAACGATCCAGAATATTGGGGACTTGCCTCAATCATCGACGATGACATGGCTGACATCGCTTTAAGCATGAAGCTAAGACATCACTACACGCTCGACGAGTTGGCAAAAGTAAGAAAATGCAAAACAGAAGAGGAAAAGGCTCATCTTGAAGAAATGCTCATCAAGATGTGCGAAACCGGCTTCCTTGAATACGATTACGGAAATTGCTACAACCACGATGGTGCAATAGAGGGCGACAAGACAAGAAGATATTGCTTACCTCTTTTCGTTCCAGGTTCAGCCGAGCTCATCAACATGAACCTCAAGAGACTTGAAGAACACCCAGAAATCGGACGTTTCTTTGAAAGAATGACATACATCCCACTCGCCGGCATCACTCAGTTAGTACCTGAGGGTGGATCAGGCGTTGGCATGCACGTCATCCCAGTTGAAAAGGCAATCTCCCAGTGCAATGAATCCATTGATTTAGAGCACATCTCATATTGGCTCAAGAAATACGAAGGCCACATCGGTGCATCCATGTGCTCGTGCCGCGTCTCTAGACCGCTCACAGAAGACCACGATGGCCCTGGAGGATGTGGTGATGACTTCAATGACTGGTGTATCGGCGTTGGAGACTTTGCCGATTATGCTAGAGAAGTCGGTTTGGGCCATGACATCACTTATGAAGAGGCTATGGCCATCTTCAAGAGAGCAGAGGACAACGGATTTGTCCATCAGGTCACGAATATCGATGGCGAAAACAAGATCTTCGGCATCTGCAACTGCAACGTCCAGATCTGTAACGCCTTAAGAACATCGCAATTGTTCAACACGCCAAACCTCTCAAGATCAGCGTATACAGCTAGAGTCATTCCAGAGAACTGCGTCGCTTGCGGACGCTGCGTTGAGTACTGCCCAGCAGGCGCTGTTAAACTTGGTCAGAAACTTAAGAAGAAAGATGGATCCGAGGTCAAATATCCTAAGATGCTTCTCCCAGACAACCTTAACTGGGGAGAAGAGAAGTGGGATCCAGAATATAGAGACAACATCCGTATCAACTGCCATGAAACAGGTACCGCTCCATGTAAGACCGCTTGCCCAGCTCACGTCGCAGTCCAGGGTTACATCAAGATGGCAAAAGAGGGCAGATATCAGGAAGCTCTCGCTCTCATCAAGAAACAGAACCCGTTCCCAGCAATCTGCGGACGCGTTTGCAATAAGCGCTGCGAGGCAGCTTGTACACGTGGAACAATTGATGACCCAGTCTCAATCGATGCAATCAAGAAATATATCGCTCAGTTAGATTTAGATGCTGAGAACAGATACATCCCACCTGTCATCGCTCCAATTTCGCCAACGTCTCCTCTCAAATCATTCGAAGAGAAGATCGCTATCATCGGTGCAGGACCTGCAGGTTTAACCGCAGCCTATTATCTTGCAGTTGGCGGACACACAGCTGTCACTGTCTTTGAAAAGAACGAAAGACCTGGCGGCATGATGACATATGGCATCCCAAGCTATAAGCTTGAGAAAGATGTCGTCGCATCCGAAATCGAAGTCTTAAAGGCGCTCGGCGTTGAAATCAAATGCGGAGTCGAGGTCGGAAAAGACGTGACAATCGCAAAATTAAGAGAAGAAGGCTATAAAGCATTCTATATCGCAATTGGCTGCCAGGGTGGAAGACGCCCAGGCGTTCCAGGCGACACCGCTTTAGGAACGGACATCGCCGTTCATTTCCTCCACGAAGCGACCGAACACCAGGATACAGTCCTAAATGGTGATGTAGTCGTCGTCGGTGGTGGTAACGTCGCCGTTGACTGCGCTAGAACCGCTAAGAGATTCAAAGCATCAAACGTCTCAATGTTCTGCTTAGAAGATAGAGAGACAATGCCTGCTTCAAAAGAAGAACAGGAAGAAACGCTAGACGAAGGAATCGCAATCAACAATTGTTGGGGTCCTAAAGAAGTTCTCACAGAGAACGGCAAGGTCACAGGCATCGTCTTCAAGAAATGCTTAAGAACAATCGACCCAGAAACAAAGAGATTCTCACCGGTTTATGACGAAAACGAAACAATCACCGTTAAAGCGGATCATATTGTCTTTGCAATCGGACAGTCAATCGAGTGGGGCAATCTTCTCGAAGGCACCAAGGTCGAATTCTCACGTGGCAACTATCCAGTCGCAGACGCTCTCACATATCAGACAGCAGAAGATGACATCTTCGTCGGTGGTGACGTCTACACAGGCCCTAAGTTCGTCGTTGACGCCATCGCAGCAGGTAAGATTGCAGCAGAGTCGCTCCATAGATTCGTTAGACCAGGCGCTCATATGACAATCGGACGCAACAGATGGCAGTTCAAAGAGCTCGACAAGGAAGACATCCTCGTCGAAGGCTATGACACCGCTAAGCGCGTTGACGTCAAAGTCGATGAGACAAAGGATTACAAGAACTCATTTAGAGACTTCCACACCAACCTCACAGAAGAAGAGGTCAAGCAAGAAGCTAACCGCTGCTTATCATGCGGAGCTTCGGTCGTTGATGAGAACAAGTGCATCGGTTGCGGTGTTTGCACAACAAAGTGCGAATTCGACGCAATCCACCTCTTAAGAACTCATCCAAACGCTTCCAAGATGGTCACTGCCGAAAACAAATTCAAATACATCCTCCCATACGCAATCAAGCGTGCAGGAAAGATCGTATTCGGCAAGAAGACAGCGGAAGAAAAAGCGGCTCAGAAGCAGCATAAAGCATACAAAAAGACCAAAAAGGCCGCAAAAAAGGCTGCAAAGAAAGCTGAGAAGGCTGCCTAATGCACGAGCTCGGGATCGCCTTTCACCTGATTGACACCGTAATCGATGTCGCTCACGAAAACAAAGTGAGCCACGTAAAATCGGTCACCATCTCACTAGGTGAAGTATCAGGCGTAATTCCAAGCTACCTCAACTCCGTTTGGGAATGGGCATGCAAGAAACATGAGGAGACTCAGGGGACCTTGCTCCATATCAAAAACGTTGAGGCAATCACTTATTGTGAGGACTGCAAGAAGAAATATCCGACCATCCAGTACGGCAAGATTTGCCCTCACTGTGGCTCGGAGCACACTTACCTAGTCCAAGGCAACGAATTCACGCTTAATGAAATTGAAGTTGATTAAAAATTAGCCCTGTTCCAAACGGGGCTTTTTTCTTGCAAAAAGGCGCAAAAAACACGGTAAACGCTTACAAAAATAAATAATTAGTAAAATTTTCAAATATTCATTGACATGTTTTGTCCGAGTAATTAAATGGTGGGCAACTCAACTATCTACGCAAGGAGGACTATTATGAAAAAGAGTAGTAGATTAGCATTGTTATTAGTCTCACCATTGATGTTGGTGGGTTGCAAACCAAAGGCACCTGAGAAGAAAGTGAACGCTCTTGAAGAGGTTATAACGACTTTATCAGAAGACTTTGCGTTTGAAGGCGATCTCGCCGTCAAGTATCAGTTCGGCGAAGATTCACAGGAGGCTTCAGTCGGCTTAAAAGCAGCAGTCACTTCCGAATACTTCTATGAAGAAGTGGAAATAAAGATTGATGGAGACGTTGATTTCACCTCATTCAAACGCTGCAAAAATGATGAGGGGGCAATCGTTGAACGCTTCCTCGATCCGCTCAGCAACACTCTTGAGGAGTTTGAGCTAACAGATTATGAAGGCAACACAGCCGCATATAACGACTATTATGGCGAGATGTTCAAGGGAACAGAGGAATCTTGGAGTGATGATGGCAAAGGAACACTCACATTGCTTGATTTCGACATCCCATTCATTCAGAAATATGCTCAGCTCTTCTATGATTTCATGTATGAGTTTGATGTCATTAAAGTCACATATGACGTAGACACATGCAAGCCAACCGGCATGTTCGCTTCATATTCTTACGCCGAAGATGAAGATCCAGAATTCTCATCCTCAACCACCATGACTTTTGAAGGAAAGTTCATCGATGTTAAGACCGTTGAAGTCCCAGCCGATCCAAAGGCTACGCCAGCACAGCCAGGACAGGATAAACTCGAAGCGACTTTTGAAACGCTAAGAGAAGGCAATTTCACCGTCTCATATGAATATAGCGATGGCGGCAAAACCTACACCCCAAAAGTCTACTTCACCGAGGACTCATATTATTTTGAGAACGTTAATGATGTAGCTCAGGAACACCCATGTTTCGGCGCATTCGCAGTTGAGGGAAACGGTTATCAGAAATTCTATTATGAAGATGGTAAGGTTTACCTTAACCACAAGGCTGCATACGGTTCATCAACTCACGATGATTTCTTCAGCAACCTCTTCATGATGTCAGGTTATTGCTTCGATGTTAAGGCGGAGAATGAATACACATTAAGCAAAGAAAGCGGCTTATCAACTTATATCCAATCCATCCTCGGCCCTGAATCATTAACTGGCATCAGAGCTAAAGTCACAGAAGGTACATTCAACCTCAAACTCAATTCGGACGGCACTGTCTCATATTCATACGACAGCTCATTAGGAACAATCAAGGCAACCATCTCCAATATCGGAACAACCGTGTTCCCATTAGATGTTTCTGATCCTGTCCCATACGTCCCAATGACAAGCCCAGTAGAATACTTGTACAGCCAGTGGATCCCTGAATACGCAGAAGGACTTATCGAACTCGCTCAGGGCCACGATGATGAACTTCCATTCGTCGAACCAGGAACAGGTGGAGATATGTCTATGAGAAGCCGTAGAGGTTACGATGAAGAAACAGGTGATTTCTTAGGCGAGTATGTCATGGAAATCGACATCGTCAACATGTACACCGTAAACGCTCTCGCAGTTCAGGAGAAAGCGGAGTTCGACGCAATCGCACAGGCAAATCCAAACTACAGATACGATGAGGAGAATGATGGCTACATCTATTCCGTTGATGGCAAAGACATCTTTGAAGTCTATGGCGTCATCGTTAGAGATTACACCAACCTCTGGGGCCAGACATTTGATTCAGCTCTCGTCCAGATCTATGAGAATCTTGACGTACCTGATGCGATAAAGAACTGGTAATCAAAAACAAAATTAGCCTCGTTTCAAACGGGGCTTTTTTCATGCTATACTAAAAGACATGAAAGAAATCACATCAAAAGTAATATCCGAGAAAGTGGAAGAGGCACTATACGAGGCTTGCCACAATTTGAACAGCTGCACCCTCAATCTTTTAAAAGAGGCCAAGAGAAGCGAGGATAATGAGCTATCAAGAACAATACTTGACCAAATCCTTGAAAACGCTGAAATCGCCCAAAAAGAGAGCATTCCAATGTGCCAGGACACCGGCATCGTCACCGCTTTCGTAAAGATTGGAAGAGACGTCCACCTAGATGGCGATATCCATGAGGCGATCAACGTCGGAGTCCATAACGCCTACGAGAAATTCTACCTTAGGAAATCGGTCGCAAACCCAATTTCTAGACTCAACACAAAAGACAATACCCCAGCCATCATCCACATCGATATCGTGGAGGGCGACAAGCTCTCAATCACCTTAGCCCCTAAAGGCGCTGGTTCAGAGAACATGTCACGCCTTGCAATGCTCAACCCAACCGATGGAGTAGAAGGCATCAAGGCATTCATCCTAAAGGCTGTTAAAGAGGCCGGCGGAAGACCATGCCCACCTATATTCTTAGGAATCGGAATAGGCGGAAACTTTGAGAAATCCGCTGAGATGGCTAAAGAATCTCTTATGAGATTAACCCCATCAAATGACCCTGAAATCGCAAGACTCGAGCAAGAGATTAAAGATGAGGTCAATAAGACCGGAATCGGACCGATGGGACTAGGAGGCAAAACAACATGCCTAGGCGTATTCATCAACACCTATCCATGCCATATCGCCTCACTTCCTGTTGCGGTGAATATCCAATGCCACGCCAATAGGCATGTGGAGGTTGTTTTATGATCGATACAAAGACATTAAAAGCGGGGGATGTCATCTATCTAACAGAGAACGTCTATACAGCTAGAGACGCTGCGCAC
>JAKSVF010000043.1 GCA_024408235.1 Bacilli bacterium | reverse complement strand
GGTCCTTAGCGTATAAATCCGCCGTTGTTTCGGCATCCTCACGCATTTTAAAGAACATCTTAAGGTCTTCAGCGTAATTCGAGATTGTGGTCTTCTCCACGCTTTTTTCGACAATTAGGTATTGGAAGAACAGTTCGATTGCATCACTAATGTCTATTGTTGCCATCTTTCTTTGCCTCCTTAGCTCTAATTAATGCGGTCTTTTTCATCTTTCTATTTAGGTCGTTGATGAGTAAACGCGTCTCATCTTCTTTCTCATATTGTTCGTAATTGAAGAGACTCATTTGGATATCTTCGTCTTTTGGGTTGAATAAGTTTTGCAATGTGACGCCCACTAAGCGCACGTTCATCTTTGAATAATACTTTTCATATAGATCAACTGCGGTGTTATAGATATCCTCGAATTCGTTGGAAGGTTCCCGTAGGGAAACCGATTTATTGTGTGTTTTAAACCCCGCTTCTCTAACGACTAGCTGGACAGTCTTCCCTTTTTTGCCGTCTTTTTTGCAGTCGATTGAGACCCATTTTGCCAGTTCTTGAAGTTTTGATTCTATTTCATCAATGTCATCGGTGTCATAAGCGAAGGTCTCTGAATGTCCACATGATTTAGGGTCCCATGGCTCTGTATCGACAACATCGTTCCCGTATCCGCGTATGTTCTCGACGATTGATGGGTACATGCTGCCAAACATTCTTTCGACAACCGGATCGTTCTCATCGATTCTCTTGGCGAGGTCGCCGATGGTAGCGATGCCAATGGCCCTTAGCCTTGGTGCGGTCTTCTTTCCGATTCCAAAGAAGTCTTCGATCTTGAGTGGATAGAGCATTTTCTTGATATCTTTTCTTCTGATAATCGTTAAGCCCATCGGCTTCTTCATATCGGAAGCCATCTTGGCTAAGAACTTAGTTGGAGCGATGCCAATAGAGCATTTAAGACCAATTTGATCGAGGAGCCCTTGCTGCAATTCGGTTAAGAATGCAACTGGATCTTCCACTCCTTTTAGAGCTTTTGTCATATCAACAAATCCTTCGTCAATGGAAGCTTTCTCGATAATGCTTGAATAATTAGATAGATAAGCGAAGAACGAACGTGAAAGCATTGAGTAATAATGATAGTCACCAGGAAGGTATATTCCATTTGGGCAAAGCTGCCTTGCCTGATAAATAGGCATTGCTGAATGAACGCCATACTCTCTTGCTTTGTAGTTGCATGTTGAAACAACAGAACGAGATCCATAACCTCCGACAATGACCGGTTTACCTACAAGAGAAGGGTCACGGATTTCTTCGGCTGTAGCAAAGAAAGCGTTTAAGTCTATATGCATTATTATTTTGCTCATGACTCAATTATACTCCTTATTATTATGTTAACAAAGCAGTGTGAAAGGCATTTATAAAGTGGTAAATGAAAAACGGCCCACATATTTGAGTGAGCCGTAAACTGCCATTTAGTTTCACATTTTTTAGAAAGTTAGATTTAATCGAGTTGTTTAGATTTTGTGAAACTACTTGAAAACTACTAATTATTTACTTAGTCATTCTGCACTTCTGCTACTGTTTCTGTGGCCTCATCGAGTGTTTCATTAAGTTCTTTAATAAGCTTCTTCCCTTCTTCATAGAGTTTCATGGACTCATCTATGGAGAGTGTTCCGCCCTCTACTTTACGAACGATTTCCTGAAGTCTAGCAAGCTTATCTTCAAATGACATTTCCTTCTTTTCTTCCATATTGTTTCTCCTTACTTATCTACTGTTGAGATGACTATTCCATCTTTCATTTTTGTCTTGATCTTTTGTCCAGGCTTAACGTCTTTTATGGACTTAACTACATGCCCATCTTCTGTCTCGGTGAGCGAGTAACCTCTTTGCAATACCTTATATGGATTGAGTGCATCGAGTTCTTTTTCTAGTGTGTTTATTATGTTCCGTTTTGTGTCAATATATACTTTGATTCCATTATCAAGTCTAGCCTTGTATCCATCAACTTCCACTTTTGCTTTCAGGTATTGGGAAGCTGGATTGATGAAGAATGGTCGCTCGCTTAAGTTCTTAACCTTGAGTCTCAAGTTATCTATGTAGTTGACCATTCCGGTTTGGAGTCTTTCCTCCATATCCATCATGAATGATTGAACTTCATCGATATTTGGAGTTGCAAGCTCTGCCGCTGCGGTTGGAGTTGAAACTCGCTTATCTGAAACGAAATCTATAAGGGTGAAATCTATTTCGTGTCCGATGGCTGAGATGACTGGCATCTTCGAATTTGCGACTGCTCTAGCTAATGTCTCATCGTTAAAGGCCCATAAATCTTCAATCGAGCCTCCTCCACGAGCGATTATCATGGTGTCTAGATTATCTTCTTGAGTAAGCTTAAATGCCCTTAAGAGGTCTTTTGGCGCGTCTACACCTTGCACTAATGAATAGTAAATATGCAAAGTTACCAATGGCCAACGTCTTGCAATATTGCGTCTTAAATCCGCCTCCGCCGCTGAATCTTTGCCTACTATTATGCCTATATGCTCAGGGAAATGCGGGATTTCTCTTTTGCGAGAATCGTCAAATAGTCCTTCTTCATATAGTTTTCTTTTAAGTTTCTCTAATTCTAATAAGAGGTTTCCTTTTCCATATTGTTCCATGGCATCTACTCTTAAAGAGTAGCGGCCTCTTGGCGCGTACACCGTAACGGAACCTGTGGCAAGCACTTCATCCCCTTCTTTTGGGTCGAATTTCAATCCGTATAAGGAATTGCCCCACATTGTGCAGGAAATGACTGAGTCCTCATCCTTTAAATCAAAAAACACACCCGAGCGATATATCTTCCAATTAGATATTTCGCCTCTGACGGTGAGGTTTCTTAGGGTGAAATCACCCTCTAATTTGTCTTTGATGGCCTCGTTCAGCTCTTTGACCGATACGAATTGCTTTTCAGTTCTATTCTGCACGGATGAGCACCTTATCGAGAATTGCGTTAACGAACTTATAATCCTTCAAAGGATCGCAGTATGTCTTTGCGTGTTTAATTGCGACATCGATGACGATTCTCTTATCGATATCTTTTTCAACGTAATGGAACTGTGCATAAGCGACAAGTAAAATAGCTTGCTCGACTCTATTGAGACGGTCAAAAGTCCATTTCTTCATGTTGGTGTTATATACAGGAATTATCTCGTTAATATGCTTTATTGATTCGAGGACAACTTTCTTTAAGTAGTTGTCACATTCTTCGTATGGTCTTTCCGCTAAGCCAGAAATGATATCTTCGATATCGACTTCGTGACCCATTGAGACGTAGGTCAAGACATCGTAGACGGCAAAAACTGCTATCTTCTGAGTTTGGTTTCTTGTCATTTCGCGCGTATTTTCCATAGATCAATTATGCTGAGTTATACTCAGGCCGCTAGTAGTTTAGCATAAAGAATAGTAAAGTGGCATATAAAATGCCTAAAAGAAGCGTTTTCAGAGTTGCTAGCCCTCTAGATTAGTATTTGATCGCAAAAGAAAACCCGACGTTTCCATCGGGTTATATCTTTATATTACTCTTGGGGATCTTTTTTTACAAAGACGCGTGAATTCCTCTTAATAAAGGAGCGAGGTCATCTCCGTATACACTGTAACACCAGTAAGGACAGCCACGTTTAGATCCGCCTACACAACTACCACCGCTAAAAGGTTTTTCGGCTGTATAACCGTTAATCATGACTGCCGCATTTGGAGCTCCGCGACTCGTGAATTCCGGATAAACTCCGCCGAAGTAATCGTACTCAATATAGAAGTAATACTCTGTAATGTTATCGATATCCGCCTCATTGAATACATAATCTTGTTTAGCGGAAATGATGCTTCCATCCTCTGTTCTAAATCCACCATTAGAGAACCTCACTCCTGCAGGCAACGTAGTGTTGAGGACAAAACCCTCTGTGAGTTTTTGTCCATCTCTTGGAAATGATATATCCAAATCTAAGCTTTCAATTTTTGTTCCAGTGAATTCTTCTGGCTCCCCGGATTCCACCATCGAGTAGCACCGCCAGCACATCTTGCCCATTAAGCCAGGCTCCGTTTCCGTAGGGTATTTTATTGGGCAGTTTTGTAATACATGATTCGCGTAATTATAGCCATAGTTGCAACCTTCAATAGTGCAGCGAATTCCATGAACGGAGTTATCGACGTACACCAGCGAATTGGTGTATATATGGGCGCCTGTGTGCTCAGTCAAAACGACTTCCTGATAATCGCATTCTTCACAACTAACCATCGTTTTGCCCATGCTTTGACTTGAAGGTTCTTGTAAAACGGTCGATTGAAGTTTATGTTCGACTGAAGCCGTTACCACTTCATTGCATACAAGGCAAACAACTTTATGGGTGCCATCCTCGTTATCAACAGCAATCAAAGAATGCCCAGTCGCATCGGCTGTAACTCTATTTGTGGCATTGCAAAGGCTGCATACGCTTTCTGAATAGCCGCCTTCGGTGCATGTTGGGTCCTTTTCCGCAGATACAACGTATGTATGCGCGCTCTTTTCTCCTAAAGCGCCGCATACTGTGCACTTCTCTTGATGTTCGGTGCCCATAGAGACATAACCCCAAGTATGGTTTAACAACTCTTTCGCCGTTGTTTTTTCTTGTCCACATTCTGAACACTTCTCAACTAGTTGACCCGCAACCGTGCACGTTGAATCTGTCTCGCTCACTTTGACGAACTTGTGGTCCTCTACTGCAGAATGAGTGCCACATTTTTCGCATTCAAGCTGATGCTTATCGCCTCCTGTAGATACACATGACCATGTGTGTTCAACTAAGGCCTTATCAGTAGTCCTTTCAAAATTGCAAACTCTGCACTTCTCATTAGCTTTGCCGGCAACTGAACACGTTGATTCGGTTTCGCTTACGACGACAAAATCGTGGCCCTGCTGCTCAAATTCAGTTCCGCATTCATCGCACTTCTTGTAATGACCTCCATCTGTTGCCTTGTATTTGTCTGAGCGATGTCCTTTTGGAGCGATCTCAGTCTCTACTTTGTAATCGCAGTCTGAGCAAATGCTTGTCTTATGACCTGGGGTTAGGCAAGTAGCTGGATTGATTGAAATATCGCACATGGTGTGCTCTTCTCCCTCTCCCATTTTCTCTCCGCACTCAGCGCAAGCCTGGTAATGGCATGAATCGTCATAAATCTTCTTGCCTGGGGTGTGGACATGATTAAATGACTCGATTGACGAAGTGATATCAGGCTCTTTGCTTGATTCTTCTATTTTTACATTTCCGCAGCTAGCAAGGCCCATCATACATATGGCCATTGTTACCGCTAAAATCTTATTTCTCTTCATATGGTACCTCCGGCAATAGGTTATTCCAATAAATAAGGAAAAGTAATAAGGCAGCTATTCCCAATGACAAATTTTTGAAATTGCTTTATTTCTTTTATAAATAAAAGACCGGAGGTTTAATTCCGGTCAGTAATTTGTTTTAGCGACTATTTTTATCGGTATTCTTTTTTAGATTGAAATCGTGTTAATGAAAAAGCGAGAACTTTTCAAATTCTCGCTCTTTTAATAATTAATATACGGATGAGACTTTAACGTTGATTTTAAACGGGACGGCTTCGCACATCATCGCAATGCTGCTCGCAACGGTTTCCTGAATCTTTAAACAGATGTCTTTCATATTGGCATTTGTCTTCTTGGAGATCGCAACGTCGATTGTGATGTCGACCTTGCCATCCTTACGGAAGGTTGTTGTTACAGGATTTGCTAGAGCGAATAGGCCCTTGCCCTTTCTTTTGACGTTAACGTCTGAGATGGAGTTGGTGGCGATAGTCGCTATCTCCTCGAAACAGCGACGTGAAATACCCATGTATCCATTGTTTTTGAAGTTGTTTAGATAATAGTAATTTGCGTCCATAGCTGTATTTTATTTGATTTTTTAAATAAATCAATTATTTGAGTTCGTCTAAGATGCGGGCTGCAACCTTATCGGCTGTGAATCCGATTGCTTCGATTGCCTTGCTGGCTGGGGCTGAAACGCCGTATTTGTCGTATGAGATGACGTGATCTGCATACTTATACCATGTAGCACCGTGTGCCATTTCGATTGCGACACGCTGAGCACGTGGGAGGTTGAGAACGCTTGCCTTATAAGAAGCATCCTGCTCATCGAAGATTTCGCAGCATGGCATAGAAACAATCTTGACCTTATATCCCTTCTCTTCGAGAAGTGGTTTGACTGCGACTGCTAATCCGACTTCTGAACCAGCAGCGATTAATTCGACGTTTGCGTCTTTGTTTTCTAAGACTGTATAACCGCCGCATCTGACTCCTGCCTCACTTGAGTTCTCGTTTAAAGGGAGGTTCTGACGTGAGAGGATGAGACATGAGACATGGCTCTTCTCTTCAAGTGCGCACTTCCATGAAGCGACTGTTTCTCTTGAGTCACATGGTCTATAGACACGGACGTTTGGAGTTGTTCTTAATGCTGCGAGCTGTTCGATTGGCTCGTGTGTTGGTCCATCTTCTCCAACTGCGACTGAGTCGTGTGAGAGGAGGAAGATTTCTGGGAGGTTCTGGATTGCAGCCATACGGATTGCATTCTTGAAGTAGTCTGCGAAGACGAGGAATGAGCCGCCATAAGTGATGAATCCGCCGTGGAGGAGGATACCATTGTTGATGGTTGCCATACCGAATTCTCTAATGCCGTAGTTGACGTTTCTTGCGTTTCTAGTTGCTGGTCCGAATCCTGGATCGCCTTTGATTTCAGTTTTAACTGAAGCAGCAACGTCTGCTGAGCCGCCGAGCGTGAATGGGATTGAGGCGACGACCTTTGATACGCAGTTACCGGAGACGTTTCTTGTTGCGTTGTTTGCATCGAGAGCGACTTCGTCTAATTTAGCGATATATGGAGCAACGTTTCTTGCGAATGCGTTTGCGAGTGTCTCAGCTGCTTCTGGATTTGCTTTATCCCATGCAGCTTTTGCCTCTACATAAGCGGCATATGCTTTAGCGCCTCTAGCACCGAAATTAGCTGCCATGTTGTCATAGACTTCCTGTGAGACTGTGAATTCTGGCTCGTTGAAACCGTAGTTTGCCTTAGCTGCATCGCCGATTTCTTTTCCTAAAGGAGAACCGTGGCACTTATTCTTGCCTTCTAATGCAGTTCCGTAACCGATCTTTGTGTGGAGGATGATGACGGTTGGAGCGTCGACTGACTTTTTAGCCTCGACGATAGCGTCGTCGATTGCAGCCATATCTTCTCCGTTTGGAACATCGATGACGTTCCAGTGAACAGATTTGAATCTCATTGCGACGTCGTCATTCATTGAGTTGGATGTTGGTCCGTCTAATGTTGAGACGTTCTCATCATAGATGAGGATGAGCTTGTTGAATTTCTGGAGTCCTGCGAATGAGATGACTTCCTGTGAGATGCCTTCTTCTAAGCATCCGTCACCGCATAAGCAGTAAGTGTAATGGTTCATGATCTCAGAACCGTTTGGGTATGAAGCTTCGATTGCTGATTCTGCCATTGCCATACCGACAGCCTGGCCGATACCCTGTCCTAAAGGACCTGCAGATGCGTCAACGCCGTCAGTCCAGCCTACTTCTGGGTGGCCTGGAGTTTTTGAGTGAAGCTGTCTGAAGTTCTTCAAGTCGTCCATTGTGACTTTGTAGCCGGAGACGTGAAGCATTGAATAGAGAAGAGCACATGTGTGTCCGCTTGATAAGACGAAGCGGTCTCTATTGATCCAGTTTGGATTCTTTGGGTCAGCAACTAAATGGTTCTTAAAAAGAACATACATTGCTGGAGTGATGTCTAAAGCCATGCCTGGGTGGCCGCTGTTAGACTTGTTGATCATGTCGATCAAGAGTGATCTGATTGTTGCGACAGATAATCTGTCAATAGGCTTAATTTCCATTTCCTACTCCTTATAACGCTAGGATTTTAATATTTGTAAACAAATTTAAACACGACTATATTTCGATTTTCACTTTGTCAAGATTTGCGCTCTTCAGAGTGATATCGATTTATACGTCAAAGACGTATTTAGTTCATTGGGTATAAGATTATTCTTCTCTTATTTTGATTCCTACTGCTTCGAGTGCTTCCTCGCTAGTAGCGCCTGGAGCTTTGCTCATTGGATCAACTGCCTGGAGGTTCTTAGGGAATGCCATGACATCTCTAATGTTGTCTGTTCCGCAGAGAATCATCGTTAATCTCTCAAGTCCGAGAGCGAAGCCTGCATGAGGTGGGACGCCATACTTGAATGCATCGACGAACCAGCCGAATTTTCTTGCGACGTCTTCATCTGATAATCCCAAGAGGTTGAAGATCTTCCACTGTGTGTCGTGGTCATAGATTCTCATCGTACCACCGCCGGCTTCGTAACCGTTGATGACGATGTCGTATGCATAAGCGAGTACCTTCTCTGGGTCCTCGTCTAAATATTTGAGGTCTTCATCACGTGGACGTGTGAATGGGTGGTGTTCAGCGGAATATAACCCTGTTTCTTCGACCTTCTCAAACATCGGGAAGTTGATGATCCAAAGTAAATCGTATGTGTTTGGCTTGATGAGTCCGAGTTCTTTGGCGAACTTGGTTCTGATTGCGCCGAGACCGAAGTCGATCCATCTTCTGTTGTTCTGTGAGCAGAATAAGACCAAATCGTCTTCTTTGAGATCCAAGGCGGAGATTAACTCAGCTTTGATTTCTTCTGATAAGAACTTTGTGAATGAACCTGCT
The DNA here is from genome assembly GCA_024408235.1 of Bacilli bacterium. Classification (GTDB taxonomy): domain Bacteria; phylum Bacillota_I; class Bacilli_A; order RFN20; family CAG-826; genus UBA4951. Next base: position 1,687 of record JAKSVF010000043.1, on the reverse strand, counting down.
AAAGCGCCGTTTTCAACCTTCATGTTCATTAAAGGCTTGATGTGGAATTTATTTGCTTCAAGCTGGAGTTCATCCATCTTCTTTCTCGAGGTCTCTTTGCCTTTTCCTGGGATAACTAAGCACTTAACATAGTTAACTGTCTTAAATCCCTCGAAATCGCACTTTTTCATGATATCAGTGATATCGTGGAGCTCGAGTCCGTAACGTGTATCTGGCTTATCGGAGCCAAAGCGGTCCATAGCTTCCCAGAAATCCATTCTTCTAAGAGGTAACTGGATGTCGTAGTTAACGATTTCCTTGAAGTATCTCTTGAGCATTCCTTCAGCGAGTGTGAGCACTTCTTCCTGGTTGAGGAATGATGTCTCAACGTCGATCTGGGTGAATTCAGGCTGACGGTCAGCGCGTAAATCCTCATCTCTGAAGCATTTGGCAATCTGGTAATATCTTTCAACGCCGCCGATCATCAAAAGCTGTTTGAAGAGCTGAGGTGACTGTGGGAGAGCGTAGAATGAGCCATGGTGTAATCTTGAAGGGACGATGTAGTCTCTTGCGCCTTCTGGAGTAGCGAGGTTCAAGATTGGGGTTTCGATTTCTAAGAATCTATTCTCATCGAGGTATTCATGCGTGATTTTGACGATCTTTGCTCTTGTTCTTAAGTTGTTGAGCATGCAAGGACGTCTGAGGTCGAGGTATCTATATGTGAGTCTTGTATCCTCGAGTGCGTCTGTCTTGTCGGCGATGATGAATGGAGTTGTCTCTGATTTATTGATAACTTCTAATGTATCGACGATGACTTCGATGTCGCCTGTTGGGATTTTCTTGTTTGGAACGTCTTTCTTTGCGACTGTGCCGGTTACGTGGATGACATATTCGCTTCTCACATCAGGAACTGTATTTGAGTCGAGGACTGTTAACTGGACGATGCCGGTGTTGTCTCTTAAATCGATGAACTCGATGGCACCTAAGTTACGTCTGGTTGACACCCAACCGACGAGGCTGACTTTTTCTCCGACGTTCTCAAGTCGAAGTTCTCCGTTATATTTATTTCTTAACATAGTTAAATCGTCTCCTGATTATTTTTTTGAGTCGCAGCAACAGCAGCAACCTTCTTTATTGTCTTCGCATTTGCATTCGCCATCGCAATCGCATTCTCCCGAGCAGCAGCAGCCTTCATCGATTGGATCGATTAAGTCACTTAATGCGTTCTCGAGGTCATCAAGAGCGATTTCTTTCTGCTCTTGGGTTGCGAGGTTCTTGACGTTGATGACTCCTCTTTCAAGTTCGTTTCCGCCAACAATTATTGCGTATTTGGCTTTTCTCTTTACGGCTTTCTTGAAAAGCGAGCCCATCTTTCCGTTTGCCAATGGGGTCTCGGCTGAGTAACCCATTGAACGGACTGCCATAGTGAGGTTGAACGCCTCATCGAGCATATCTTCGCCAACCGGGATGACATAGAAGTCGATTCCATCTGTGACTTCATCTAATAAGTGGTTGTCATTCATGACTGAGACCACTCTTTCCATTCCCATCGCGAATCCGACGCCTGGAAGGTCTGGTCCGCCGAGCGATCTTACGAGACCGCCATAGTGGCCTCCTCCGCCTAAAGCGCCATAGTCTTTTCCTTCATCGCTAACTGCGTGGATTTCAAAGACCACTTCTGAATAGTAATCAAGGCCTCTTACGAGTC
>JAKSVF010000042.1 GCA_024408235.1 Bacilli bacterium | reverse complement strand
TTCAGGATATGAATACGGGTTCTCAAAAACATCAATCGTCAATGGCAAGGTTGGCGTGTAGTTGTTTCCTGGGTTTGAACCCTTAAAGAACGATTTGGCAATATAAGCTTTTCCTTTTAGCCTTTCGCTATAGAACTGTTTTGAGAATCCAGTGACGGAATCCGGTCCATTGAGGAAGTCTAATATTTCAAAGAAAAGATCCTGATTATTCTCGAATATTAAGCACGCGAGCATCATGAGGGCAACACTTTTGAATGGGGTGTCTAAAGATGCCTCAGGCAGCGTTTTGAATTCTTGAAGGCTTGACGGCACCCTCGAGAACGTAAATGTAACTCTCTTATTATTGCCAATTTCACTTGGGCGAGGTGCCGCTTTTTGAGGAGCAATGCCATTAGAACTGGAGCTATTTGCCTTGCCTATATTTGCATATGGGTCTTTTGTTTTTCCGATATTCGCATATGGGTCATTAGATGATTTACCAATATTCGCATATGGGTCTTTCTTTACAGGCGTTTCCTCTTTCTTAGCGTAAGGATTTGCCGTGTTCACCTTCTGAGGGTTATTCACGGATGCGTATGGGTCCTTTTTCTCCTCTTTAGGCTCTTCTTTCTTTTTCCATTTGTCGAACAATCCCATGTCATTCTCCTTTTTTGTAGTTTTCGTCTTATCTAACCGATAAAAACCATCTTGATGAGTATTTGCTAATATCCACCATCAACAGCCTTTAAACGGAATGTGCGCATATTTATTTTATATTGAGTTATATATAAGAAAAGCCCGTTTTTGATTAACGGGCGTATCTCTTATTTAGCTGGAACAACAGGTGCCTTTCCTGCTTCACCGTATTTGTATGACCAAACCTGTGATGTGGTCTTCTCGCCATTTGCGTCCACTCCTTCGACTTTCATGGACTTTGCTAGGCAATCTTTATAAGAAACTGTCAGCGTGTTAACGGCGGTTGGATCGTCTTCTGAAGGCTCTCCTTTTTGTTCAACTGTAGCTTCAAAAGTTCCATCGATGTATTTCTTATATGATTTGGCGGTCATTGTGCCATTTTCAATTCCATCGATGAGGAAATCAGGGAGAGTCTGAGTGACCATAACTGCGTATAAGAGTACGGCTCCTAACGCTGCAAAGCCATTGTCTTCAACTTCTCCAACGACTCCATCTTCAACTTTCCAGGTGAGGAAAGATGATTCAGATTGAACGCAATAGGATTCGGTAACGGTCTTCTTGTCTCCTTCTTTTGCGATTTCTTTAGAGACCATCCATACATTGTCTTCTTCAATGTTGAAACGGAATTCGGCTTCTGCTTCTACTTTTTTGCCATCGACCATACCGGTTCCTGACATCTTAACTGTCATTTTCTGGAAGAATGGTGGCATTTCGTCCATGTCAACTTCGCCATAAGTGTCCTGAAGTTTTTGGGACATCGCCTTAAGTTCTGCTAATCCGTCTTCATTTGAGACTTCCTGAGCAAATAGCCCACATGATGTGAGCGAGAATGCGCTAACTAAGAGCGCCATAGTTGTTTTTCTTAAATTTTTCATAATTTCAATATACATCCTTATCGTTACTATTTAAATGTCAAAGCCCCGTTTCTTTTACGAAAAGGGGCATTTGATTAGTTTTCTTTAGGAAGGAGAGCGACCGCAAGAGCGTCATCCACGCATTTCATGTAGACGATCTTGAGTTCTTCTTTGACTTCTTTTGGAAGCTCGTTGACATCTTTCTTGTTCGCTTCAGGAACAATGATGGTCTTGATTCCGCTTCTCAAAGCTGCGAGCGACTTCTCACGTAAACCGCCGATTGGAAGAGCGTTACCTCTAAGCGTAACTTCTCCAGTCATCGCGACGTTGTTGTCTATCTTTCTTCCCGTTAAAGAGGAGATGATGGCGGTTGTGATAGCGACACCTGCTGAAGGGCCATCCTTAGGGACTGCGCCTTCTGGAGCGTGGATATGGAGGTCATTCTTCTCAAAGATTGCAGAGTCGATTCCATATTTCTCATGGTTAGCTTTGACATAGTCAAGAGCGATTGCGCAGCTCTCTTTCATGACATCTCCAAGCTGACCGGTGATGACGAATCCGCCTTTTCCAGGGAAGTGATTGACCTCGATTGGGAGGATGTCTCCGCCGAAGTCTGTATAAGCAAGGCCAGTTACGACGCCGACCTGTGGCTCTTTCTCTTTCTTGGTGTCTTCGAAGATTTCAGTGCCCAAGTATTCCTGGACTTTCTTCTCGTCGATGACGATTGGCTTTGGTGTTTCTGGCTTGGTTAAGAGCTCAACCACCGCTTTACGGCAGCATGATGCTATGAGTCTTTCTAAGCTACGGACACCAGCTTCGCGGGTATAGCACTCAATGATTTCTTTGATGCCATCTGTTGTGAATTCGGCAGAATCCTCTTTTAATCCGTTAGCGTTCATTTGCTTCTTGATTAAGAAGCCTTCCGCAATCTTGATCTTCTCAAGCTCGGTGTATGATGGGACTTCGATCAACTCGAGTCTATCTCTCAATGGGCCTGGGATGTTTGATAAGTTATTCGCGGTTGCGATGAAGAGAACTTTAGACAAGTCGTATGGCTCTTCAAGGTAATTATCGTTGAAGATGTAGTTCTGCTCTGGGTCTAAGACTTCAAGTAACGCGGATGATGGGTCACCTCTATTCGATGACATTCCACCGACCTTGTCGATTTCGTCAAGCAAGAAGACTGGGTTGATTGTGCCCGCTTTAGTCATGCTTGAGATGATTCGTCCAGGCATAGAGCCGACGTATGTACGTCTATGACCACGGATTTCTGCTTCGTCGTTGACGCCGCCTAAAGCTGATTTGATGAATTTTCTATCAAGGGCTCTAGCGATTGATCTACCAAGGGAAGTCTTACCGCAGCCTGGAGGTCCATAGAAGCAAAGGATAGGAGCTTTAAGAGTTCCTGTCTCGTGCTTAACTGCGAGATATTCGATGATTCTCTCTTTGACCTTCTCTAAGCCAAAGTGGTCTTCATCCAAGATTTTCTTAACGTTGTTAAGATCATCATTGTCTTCGGTTGTCTGATACCAAGGGACGTTCATGATGTGGTCAAGGTAATTGAGGATGAGGGATGCTTCAATGCTGGATTCTGGCATCATCTCGAACTTCTTGATCTCCTTGAGCACTTTCTTTTTGACGTTCTCTGGATAAGGGTTCTTTTCAAGTCTTTCTTTAATTGCGTCAATGTCGTTTCCGCCGGCACCTTCTCCGAGTTCGTCTTTGATGGCTTTCATTCTCTCACGGAGGTAGTACTCCTTCTGAGTTTTCTCAGCACGTTCTCTAACTGTATCATCGATTTTCTCGTCGATTGAGGCGATTTCTTTTTGCTGAGCGACCATCTGAAGCATCGAGCGAAGTCTTTCGTTGATCTTAGGTTCTCTAAGGATTGAGGCTTTCTGCTCCACTGTGATTGGTAAATATGCGGCGAGAGTGTCACTGATATCGTTTCCGGCAACCCCTCTTGCAAGGTTGTTTAAAGCTGCCTTAGGAACGTTGCGGCCAAGGCTTGGAGTTTCTTCGAAAGCCTTGACGATGTTTCTGATTAATGCCACTTCCTCATTTTCGTTACCTGTCTCATCGATGATGACTTCGCCTTCTGCCCAATATGAATCGTTCTCATAGCGGACTTTGTTCAATTTAACGCGTTTGGAGCCTACCACTCTAATGCGGAAGAACTTCTCCTGCTCGACGAAATTGACGATACGGCATAAGGTTGCGACATCATAGATGTCACCATCCCCTGTAAGATCGTTGTTCTTCGGATCTTTCTGCGCCGTGATGAGGATGAGGGAATTTGTGTTGTCTCTACTTTCACTGATGGCGTTCATTGAGAATGAGCGTCCAGCTTCGATCGATTCCGTGATGTTTGGGAAGACGATTAAGCCACGAGTGATAAGAAGAGGGAGATTTAATGTTTTATCTGCCATTGTTAATCCTCCTTATTCTATGCGGTTTACACTACCACTATAGGGTGAATGACTATATGTGGTTTGCAAGTTTGATTATATGATGTGTTTTAGCAGTGTCAAGTAAAGAGTGCTAAAAATAAAGAGCCAAGTCGCGATTTGGCGAACCTGGCTCACTTATTATTAATATAAAGAATTAAAGGGTTGCAAGGTGATCGTGTGTCTTGACCTGGAGGAGGTGGCTCTTCCATGAGTTAAGGACTTCTGCGTTCTGGGCGATTGCGTTCTTAACTGCTCCTTCTTCCATGCCATACTGAGCAGCGATTGCAGCGATTGCCTCTTCGTCTGTAACTGTTAAGCCTGCAGCACGAGCGACTTCACGCTCGACGAGGAATGCTGAGAGGTTCTTCTTAGCGTTCTCCATGTTAACTGCGTGGACATCAGCTGGCTTCTGACCTGTGATTTCGAAGTACTGCTCCATTGTGAGACCCTGTTTTTCAACATTCTCCTGGAGCTTCTTGTCCTGATCAGCTGCTTCGTTAGCGATGATAGCTTCATCGATGACGACTTCTGAGATCGTGACGATTTCGTCGATTGTGTTGTTATACCATTCTGCATCAGCTCTGTTTGTCTTAGCTGTGAGGAGGTCTGTTGTGACCTTATTCTTGAATTCTTCAACTGTGTTGACGCCTTCAATTGCTAAATCTGCAACTGCTTCGTCTGTGAGTTCAGGGACAACCTTAACTTTGACTTCGTGGACTGTGACCTTGAAGACTGCTGGTTTGCCTGCGAGGTTTTCAACATACTGTTCTGGGAATGTGACTTTGACATCTTTCTTTTCGCCAGCCTTTAAGCCAACGAGAGCTTCTTCAAAGCCTGGGATGAACTGGCCTGAGCCAAGTTCGAGTGAGAAGTTCTCAGCTGAGCCACCTTCAAATGGTTCTCCGAGTTTGCCTTCTGCGTTTGGTAAGAAGCCTGTGAAGTCCATGACGACTGTGTCGCCCATCTTTGCTGCATCTTCAGAAACCTGGAGGATTGCATTGTCCTGTAAGCGGCGTGTGACTTCTGCCATAACTTCTTCATCATTGACTGATGGAGCAGCCTTTTCGACTTTGACTGTCTTGTAGTCGCCGAGTTTGCACTGTGGGAATAAGACGACGAAGACAACGTGCTCGAGAAGAGCGTCGTTTCTCTTTGTAGCGCCTCTTGAGATGACACCATAAACTGGGAGGTTCTCTTCAGCGAATGCCTGGCTTAATACCTGATCAGGAACTGCGACTCTCTCTGCTTCTTCGTAGAGCCACTCTTTGTTCTTGTTGATTTCGATCTTAACGCGTGAGATAGGAGCTTTGCCCTGTCTAAATCCATCGATCTTAATGGATTTTGCGATGTTAGCAACTGCTTTGTCTTTTGCGGCTGCCCACTCGTCGCCGTCGATTGTGATGATGACTTTAACGCGGCTTGGAGCGATATTTTCGATGCTGTGTTTCATATTTATTGATTCCTCATTTCGAATTGCACGGTTGTTAATATATCGTATCTATAGATACTCTACAAATGGAAAATTACAAAAAGTTACAAAATCCCACTGTTTTTTAGGTCAAAAACGGTTTGAATGGCCTTTTTTGTGACCTCTAGGTCAATTTCTCTTATGTCAAATTGGCCAGCTAAATTGGAGTCTGGCATCTGAAGATAGTCCATGGCGAGAGATAAGAAAGATGCAGCAATCAAAGTCTCATCCCCCTTCTCCTCCATCCAATCGTCAGGGTATATTTCCATAGCGTATTGATTGAAAAGAGATGATGCGACCTTAGCGATGGTTGAGTCTTTGGTCAAAGAATTGATGAGGTTGAGTTCATCTTTAATGGCATCATCCATGAACGGTAGCGTGAGATATAAAGGCACTAAAGCGTACTTCTTACCTCTTTTTTCAAATGTGACCTCTCTATCGTAACCCGCCATTTTGAGAAGCATTAAAGCGAAGGATTTTACGTCTGATGAATGCTTTTCTTTTAAAAGACCAATGAGAGTCTTATCGCAATATGGGAGTTCTTTTGGGAACTTGGCCATTTTGGTTAAAGAGAAAAGGATGGTCTCATCGTCTTTTGCCTTTCTAATCGTCCTGAGGAGTTCTTCAATCTCTTCTGGTTCACGTTCTAGAATTGAGGCTTTCTCTTCATCTCTAACACGATCTTTGAGACCCGCAATGACCTCTTCAACTTCTTGAGAAATATACTTCTCATTGCGGTAGTATTCGATGTCTTCATACGCCTCATCAAATTCCCTTAAATAAGAGCGGAGAGAGAAGTTCGCTTCAATCGTTTTAAGAGGAGAATAGTAAAATAACGACTGTCTGTTGTCTAAAAGACAATCTAACGCATTTCTCTCTTTCTTCATATTGATAAAAGAGGATATTCTAAAGAACAAAAACTGTGGCTCTTTAGAGTTTTTGGTGATTTCGAGGACTGTCCCGTAATCGCCGTTTTCGTATAGTTTTTTAAGCTCTGAAATTTCCATTGTTATTGTTGGTGTGGACAACAAGTCCGGCTGTGCACTGGCCTGTGCATTTATCCTTGCTTGGTTTTCTTCTTCTAGCGCAGCTCGCTGTTAAAAACGATGCGGCAATGAGGGCTAAAACCAGTAATGTTTTTGTCTTCTTTTTCATACTTATCCTAATAGCGATTCGCTAACCTCCACTAATTCCTTTATGTCGTTTATCACGGCGTCAGGCGACTCTGCAACGCCAAAGCCATATGCGGCATGGACAAACGGGATGCCCGCTTCTCGAGTCGCTATTTCATCTCCTCTAGTGTCGCCGACATAGATCGCTTTTTCAATACCGTTTCTCTTCATGAGGAGTCTGATGTTCTCCCCTTTTGAGAGTTGGTTATCCCCCCAACACCCCTGATCATCAAATAGATATTGCAGACCCGTGCATTGATAAAAGGCCTCGATATAGCCAGATTGGCAATTTGAGACTATGTAGAGCCCATATTTCTTTTTGAGCGTTTCAAATGTCTCAACTACGCCTGAAAAAACGATTTGTTTGTGGGTGCAGAGATAATCGTTCTCATGAAGATACGCCTCTTTTGCCACTTCCTGCTCATTTTCGCCGAATGAAGAGAAAAGAATATGGGCGATTTCAGTCATAGGTTTGCCCAAAACGCCGGATATTGCTTCATCCGTAAAGTAGTCTTTAACGCCTGTATGTCTTTCGTAGACCTCGTTCCAAGAATCTTTGATTCCCTGTCTAGAATCCCAGATTGTTCCGTCAAGGTCGAATATGATCGCTTTCTTCATTTATAATGCCACCGAGTTAGTTAATGTCTTATTGAATCTGTTGTTTGTGTTCGTTGAGTAATTAGCATTGGACCAAGATGTCTTTGTTTTTAAGTAATCGGCGAGAATATCTCTATAGAGATAAGACTTACCAGATTTTTCCAATGTCCCAATGAGTTTCATGCTTGGGAAATAGTCGTAGTTTCTATATTTGTTTCTATGCGTCGCAAGATAGTCAAGAACAGCGATTTTATACGTCTTTGTTGACTCAACCGCTTCTCCAATTCCGCGGTAAACGAAATTGTATGACGCCTCATTAATGAGATCTGCTCCAGAGCACTCAACAATCATTATTTCGTTGTCGAATGGTACGGAATTGAATAGGCCGCTGTATGTCACATCGCCAACAGGGATGGTTGCTCTGGTCTTGTTTACCATAGCGTATTGGATGTCGTAGCCTTCAGCCACCGCTTCTTTGTATAGGGATTCCGCCAAGATGTTCGGTACATGATTTGAACCGGACCAAGACCCTCCTGAGAAGGTGGTCAACTTTTCGTTGCCGATAGGAGTTGTCTCTAATGCATAAGCATCGATAATCGCTTGGATGTCAGGATTGACCTTTTGATTCTTAATATCTGTGTAATGATAGACCGAATGGCTCTCATAGCTCACCGTTCCATCTGCCTTAACGGTAAATTCAAGGTTACCTATGGCTTTGCCATTTGCAGCGTCTTGAATGAATGGAACCCCATTCACTTCTTCATATTCTTCATAATGGGTATGGGCGGTTAAAACAGCATCGCAATACCTCTTGCCAGAGACCGTGCTAACGCTTGCTAGAGGCGCTTGGTTTACCGAAGCGTCTGAACTAGACGTATCCGTTCCCGAATGGATTGAGGCGATAACAACATCGACTTTATCCTCTGTTCTTAGCTTATCTGATAGTTCTTTTACCTTTTGAATTGGGTTCGTAAACACGATGTTGTCGACAAACTGAGAGGTGATTGATGTTATCTGATCGCTTCCGATAACGCCGATGATGCCGACTTTGAGTCCGTTCTCAAGGGTGGAAATCGTATATGGTTTGCCTAATTGGGATTGCTGGGTTGAGCCAGTCTTCTTTGTAGAGATGTCGTAATCGTAGATGTTCGCCGCTAAGAATGGAGTCTTATAGCCATTAGCGTTCTTTGTTGCGTATGCGACATCCTTATTAAGGGTTATTGCGCTTTGTGACCAATCGAATTCATGATTTCCAAGTGTCATGCAGTCGAATCCGGTGTAGTTCATAACATCCGTTAAAAGGTGGCCTCTATTGTAGTTTGATTCAAGTGAACCTTGGTATAGATCGCCCTGGTTACATAGTAAAACATTTCCTTGGTCATTCTTGTCTTTAAGGTATGAGAACAGCTTTCCTGCGCCCATCTCGTATTCGCTTGGGTTTTCTACAATTTGGCCGTGAAAATCATTAATCGCATAAAGATGGAGTTTTCTATCCTCTTTAACGACAGGGTTTGATGAAGATGATGCAGGCGAAGAACTCTTTTCATCTTCGCTAGTTTGGCTGGTCGATTCGCTAGATGATGAAACAGTTTCGCTTGTTATAGAACTCGACTCATTTACGGCACTACCGCTTGAAGAAACGGATTCAGATGAAATCGATTCACTGACGGCAGGAACGCTGTGGCTTGGGAAATTGAAATGAACCCCACCACAGGAAGCTAGCGCGATTGATGAAACTATAAATAAGAAATTAGCAGTTTTTTTGCTCATGCGCACATTATACACAAGTGTGTTAAGTTTAAGTGTTAACTTTTTGCTAAAAATAAATAATAGGAGTATGCTTTTCCCATGATTAAGCATCACAAACGTCATAGAGTTATCTACAGCATCGCTAGAAATCTCGTAGCAATACCGAGTTTAAGAAAATACAAATTCAAGACGACAATGGTTCCGGAACTCAACGAACCTTTTATCATGCTCGCAAACCACTTAACCGAATCGGATATGTGGATGATCATGAAAGCCTCAAAGAAGCATACTTACTTTGTAACAGGTGAGCATCTTTTGAGAATGTGGTTCGGAAAGATTTTCGATTGGGGCATTCATCCGGTCCCAGCACCTAGGGGCGCAAATCATATTCAAATGGTCATGGAACTCATGTCTAGATTAAGAGAGGGATACAACATCTCGTTCTGGCCTGAGGGATGCCGTTCATTTAACGGCGAGACCATGTCAGTTGGCGTAGCGATAGGTAAGATGATCAAGGCGTCAAAGTGCGCTTTAGTCACTTATCATTCAGTCGGCGGATATTTTGTCGCTCCACGTTGGGCATATAATTTCAGAAAAGGCCCGATGTACGCGGAGGTCAAAGGTGTCTATACCTCAAAGGATTTAGCGGATATGACTGCTGAAGAAGTTACCGCTATTATAAATAGAGACTTATACGAGAACGCTCAAAGGCATCAGGAAGAACTCCATTATAGATACAAAGGGAAGAACCTTGCTGAAGGACTTGAGAACTATCTCATCATCTGCCCAGAATGCGGTTCTTACGATTCGATGGTTTCAAAGGGAAATCACTTCGAATGCTCATGTTGCAAAACATCTGGCATCTATGATGAGTATGGACAGCTTCAGGGTGACAAACTCAAATTCCACAACGTCTATGACTGGGGAAAATGGCAGGAGACCAGATTTGATGAGGATCTCTTAAAGAAAGGCGATGATGAGCCTTTATTCCACGAAACAGATCTTGTCTTATACGAGGTCCAATCAGAAACGCATGAAAGGCATGACCTTGCCTCAAACCAGGAAATGACCATCTATAAAGACAGGATGGAAATAAACGGAAGAATATTCAGATTCGATAGAATCCGCTTCTTCTCCCTGCTCTACTTCGGAAAGACGGTTCTCTTCACTACCGAAGAAGGCTACTTCGGAATAACGGGCAGCCACTTCCACGCTTGGAAGATCGAAAGACTTTACAACAGAATCGTTGAAGCAAAACAACAAGCAAGAGGGTAATCCCTCTTTTTGTTTTAAAAGAAAAAGCCTCCCTGAGGGGAAGCGTTATCTTAAGCGAATAATAGAGCGAGCAAAGCCATCAATTCCTCATGGGTTATGAAGCCGTCTATTTCATAGAGGTAATTTCCGCAGTACTGCCTGATCTTATTGCCTTCCACTTCTGCAATGTAGTTTCCGCAGTAACGTCTTAATCTTCTTCCATCAAACTCTAAAAGGTAGTTTCCGCAGTACTGTCTAACTTTGTCTCCTGATATCTCATAGATATAGTTTCCGCAGTAACGTCTAACTTTCCCTCCACTGACCTCGTAAAGGTAGTTGCCGCAGTATTCTCTAAACCTACCACTATCTATTTCTAAAAAGTAATTGCCGCAATATCTTCTAACTTTTGCCATTTTCGATACCTCTAGGATTTATAGTAGCACCTCAAGACATCGACACAATAATTTTATGTATGTAATAGACTGCATAAATGTGAAATAATATACACAATGTCAAATAAGGAGGGTTTTATGGAAAAACTAGACGCAAGAATCGTTTCAACCAAAAAGTCTTTGGAAAAGGCTCTGCTCTCGCTTCTTAGGACAAAGAAAGTGGGAGAGATTTCGGTCAAGGAACTGTGTGATGCCGCAAAAATCAGCAGAGGCACTTTTTATCTCCACTTCAGTTCCCCAATTGATGTGATGCATGAAATAGAAGATAAGTTCATCGCTTCAACCATAGTCATTAGAGAAGAGGATTTCGGGGAGGAGAAAATTAGACAAAACGCTTTCACCAAGCTTTTTACAGCCTTGTTTGCGAATGAAGACATGTCATATATCATGTTTGGGCATAACGGCGATGCCGATTTCCCTGAGAGGGTTAAGAATGCCGCTAAGCCAATGATGATGAGACTTTATTCTTCGGTAGTACCAGGTCTAACCGACGAACAATTATCCGATGCATATGAATATTCATATTACGGCGCCATTCCTCTGATACTAGAGTGGCACGAAAAGAAATATCCTCTCCAGTTGCTCGCCAAAAAACTTGAAACGCTTGGCAAGGCCACTCTTATCGCGATTAAGACTGTCTAGGCTCACTATGTGAGTCTTTTTATTTATCGGCACGAAAAAACGGGACCATCGCTGATCCCGTGTTTTTCAATTTTGTGTTGCTGTAACGGAGTTAATAGTCGCTAAGCAATTTGTAACTGAGTTAATAACTCTATCAGTTACGGAGTTAATAATTGTGTTAGTTTAACAAAAACTCATCAAAATATTTAAGCGTAGAGAATTTATATCTCCTAGCTATATATTCGTTTCCACCATTCTTATTAAAATCAATATAATCATTTACATATTTCTTAAATTTATTAATGATAAAAAACGCTTTTTCTTGTAGCTCAAGGTATTCTTTGTCGTTAATATCAGTTTCCTCACCCA
>JAKSVF010000041.1 GCA_024408235.1 Bacilli bacterium | reverse complement strand
CAATCCACTTTGTGGATGAGACATTTTCTTTAGAGTTCTTATATAAGGATTCAATCGTAGTAGTTAATGAACTTGCAACACCTGCAACAACTCCATATCCAGTCACATTTGTCTTGGATGTAAGTGTTGCCCAATCACTATAAGGGAGGACTGCACCAAATCTTAGTGCAACATCTGAGTATGTATAAGTGGTGGTAGATGCTTCCTCGTTTTCACCTGTTAGCTTGTATAAGGCAATAGCGCTTTGTGCTGTATACGATGATGACTTGTAGTATCTAAACATGGATGCGGATATGTTATATCTAAGAACTGCTTTGCCAGTTCCAACGATGTCCGCTACTCCGTTGCTTACTGAGATGCCGTTAACTAAAGGCGTGCTAGATGTATTTAAACCATTCGTGTCTGAGGACATGCCAATATATGTTCCGTTAGACGCTTTTATAGAATATCCAGAGTCATGCTTCGCAATGTCAACAGCGTAGGCTGATGTTGTCTCGTTGTAGTTTATTGTCGATGACGTGATTGTGATTGTTGAGTGGTTATCAGTCGAATTGAGCGATGATGCAGAACTGTTGAACGCCTGTTTTGTATCTTCACACACAATCAAGTATTTACCACTATAGTCAGACAAAGCTGATGTGACTTTCTTATATGAGTAATTAGTTGTAGTGGTTGTGTCCTCGCTCTTTGTCCATTTGTATTTAAGAGATGATTTTGTTTCTACTTTTTTCAGGAATTCTGCTGGATTTGTTTCTACAGGTGCACCTTCTTCTTTATAAGAGGCTTCAATGCTTGAGATGTATACAACTCCCTTAACTGGCAATAATCCGAAATACTTATATCCAGATAAATCGATCGTCTCTGTTGATGAAACCGTCTCGACAAGGGTGCCATAGGTTGATGAACTCGTTAAATCTGCGACTGATGTATAAGGAGTGTTGCTTGCGAACACTTTTATGCTATTGGTTCCCTCAGAAATATTAATTGTTAAAGTATCTAATTCTTTTGTTGAAGCGGTTGATACAATTCCGATACCGGTGTTGCTATTTAACTGAATATTTCCCTTATTTGTGGCAGTTTTGCCGACATATGTAGCGTTATTTGTATAGGACCACTGAGAATATGATGTAGTTGATACGCCTGTTTTTTCTGCAGTAATCACGTCTATATTTGATGTTGGTGTGACCGGATTTTCGGATGAGCTTGATGATGTTTCCTCGCTTGAACTAGATGATGAACCTGTAGAAGATTCACTTGAAGATGACGATGACCCTCCCTGTTCAATTGGAGTAGAACCCCATATTGCATCTGCATATTCAGGATGATCAATAAACGCGTTACGCGTTCCTGTTAATGAAGCGGCTTCTTCGTTTCTAATTCTCTCAGCCTGAGATACTGGATCGTTCTTATTCCAATCAAGCAATATCTTCCAACATTCGGAGTCCGTTGAACCATCCACTATGTTTCTTATCTGCAAATTGCCGAAATAACTACTTGTTGCAGTTCCTCCGACATTGCTTGGTGAGCTGTAGTGGGCATAAACATACATAAGGATACGCGCCACATCGCCCTTAACACTGTCTAATGGCTCAAATGCGCTTGTGGTGTAATAACCACCAGTGAATGAATAAAGACTGGATGTTGCTGTTGTGTAACTAGATGTCTTAGTTCTAACGTTTCCAAATGGGAGATTGCCTCTACATGAGTTGATATGGTTATCCTCTGGTCTTATGTGATGGATATCTCCACCCGCTCCAGATTCTACGAAAGTGCCGCTAGATTGTGACTTAGCCCATACGTGTTCTCTATTCCATCCAGTTGATCCGCTAACGTGTTTAGTCACCTCGTAATCTCTCTGACCATAGAAATCGGTTATATAACCGGATTTAGTTCCTGGGTCAGTTGCAGATACATATGTATTATCAAAGCAATCCGCATATGTGGTGTAGTGCTTATGGTTAGTTGCCATGACATCGTGGACCTGGCCTAATAAGGCTTTGCCTGATGTCGCTGTGATGCCTGAATAAAATGTTGATGCGCTTGTTTCGTATTCACCAACGGTAGCGAACGCTACTTTGGTCTTATTAGTGGATACAAAAACGCTTGCCCCACAAATGGATAATGAGGCTAAAAGAAGTGTTATAAGTGGACGTCTAGATTTCATAAACGAGTTCATTATACTCACACAAAGGTCATAAGTAATAAAAAATAGTGCTGAATATAATTCAATGTTATAATTGAAATATGAAAAAGATCGCTTTTCTCTTATCAGCGGCCATGCTCCTCGTAGCCTGTGGCTCCAAAGTGACATCCTCATCTTCTGAACCTAAACAAGAAGAGGAGTCATCTGAAGTTGCTCCAATTGAAGAATCATCCGAAGAGATTATCTCATCAGAGGAAGAAGTTTCTTCCGAAGAAGTAATCTCATCTGAAGAATCTGTTGTTTCATCAGAATCGTCGTCAGACCAGACTTCAAGCACTGAATCATCGGACGGTGGAGAAGTTGTTCTTCCTTGGATTTGATTTAAAAACAAGTAGACCCAATATGTGCAGATAATTTCCTTGATGTGCAAATTATCCGCATAAAAAATAAGCCAAAGATTTGAAAGACCTTGGCTTAATGCTCTCAAAATAGCTTTTTCTATTTATCGGAATAGTGATATCTGCAGGAAATAATAGAAATAGTGTTATTTTCAACTTTATATATCAATCTATCTTTGTCGTTTATTCTTCTGCTATAAAAGCCTTTTAAATCACCTGTTAACGGCTCTGGTTTGCCTATTCCATCACTTGCACCGTTTCTTGAAATATCTTTAAGGATATCTTTTATTCTTTTGTCATTTTCTTGCCAAAAAATATAATCTTCCCAAGCATTTGGCGTAAATAAATAATTCATTATTTACTCCTCTTCAATCAATTGATGCACCTTTGCTTTGCCGGATTCTAATTGTTTTTTCGATTCCATTAGCCAATCATAATTCGCTTTTTCTTTTAATAAATATGCATTCTCGAGAAGATTGTTGTAAGCCTCTTCGGAAATGATAACTACATTTTTATCTTTTCTTGTAACAATGATCGTTTCAAAATCGTTTGTAGCTTTATCCATATACGCCTTCATGTTTTCTCGTACTTGACTGTAATTGACTGCAATCATACATATACCTCCGATAACCAAATGTATTATATTGTACAATATCTTGTACGTCAATTACTGAATAATGCGCTAAGGTGCGTTTTTCTTTTCTCGTGCGTAGATGTATACTTACACGTAAGAAGGAGCAATCTCTATGAAACTCAAATATAAATTCATGATTCAGAAAGTCGGAGACCACTATATGGCAGTAGACACAACTGGTCAAAACTCAGATTTCAAAGGCATCGTTAAACTAAACGAAACAGGAAAGTTCATCTTTGAAGTCTTGAAAGAAGACACAAAGTTCAATGATTTAGTCGACAAAGTCGCTAAAGAATTCGATGGCAGTAGAGAAGAGATTGAAAACAGCTGCATAGATTTCTGCACAGCTTTACAGCTTAAAGGCATCATCACTGAGGATTAATCGTGAGATTCACCTACACAATCGCAGACAACACTTTTGAAATAGAATCCCTTTACGAGAACATCCACAAAATGGCTAGTGCCTACAAGGTGGATAAGAAAGGTGATTTCGTCATATCAATTACCCAAGAAGATATCGAATTAGAAAAAGAGATTGCGATCAAGTCAAACGACTATAATGGTGAATCTGATGCATATTTAGAAACGTTATCGGTGTTAAGAAAGCTGATGGATGTCTTAACGCCTAAAGGCTACATTCTTTTCCACGGATCACTCATTGAGATATATGGCAAAGGATATTTATTCACCGCTAAATCAGGAGTGGGCAAAACAACCCACACCAAACTCTACAAGAAGTGGTTAGGTGATAAAGTCACAATTGTGAATGGTGATAAACCAATCTTAAAAATCACAGATGACGGAGTTATAGCCTATGGAACTCCATGGTGTGGAAAAGAAGGCTGGAACACCAACAAATCCGTCAAATTATCCGCAATTTGCTATCTAAATCGCGGTGAAACTAACCTTATTGCTCCAATTGAACCAGAGAATGTGTTCCCTGTTTTATATTCCCAAACACATAAAACTAGCGATATTTTACCTAGCGTATTTACCTTGGTTTCTAAACTCTCATCTCTTGTTAAATTCTATCGTCTTGAATGCAATATGGAAGATGAGGCCGCTAGGGTGTCCTTTAACGGAATGACCAACCCAAAATCATTTGAAGACTTGCTCTTGTTAGATGGCACATTCATCTACACGGCAGTGGGCGTTTCAATGTATCCATTAATACTTGAGCATAAAGACGTCTTAACGATATCTATAAAAGAGAACGTCGAGAAATATGATGTAGTTCTTTTCAAAAGAGATAATGGCTCATATGTCTTGCATAGATGCCTAGCAATTAAAGGCGACAAGTACATCATGTGTGGGGATAACCAATACAAGAAAGAGACTATTGAGAAACGCCACATCCTTGGAGTGTTGACCAAAATCAATAGAGATGGAACTATCCTCACAATGGATGACCCTAAATACATAAAATATGTTCACAAAACTTGTGATCATTTCGCCTGGAGAGCGACAAAGCTATTTTTCAAATCGCTTCCAGCCCGCATTAAGCGTAAACTATCGAGGAAAAGATGAACGAGAAAGCTAGATACTGGAAACTTGTAAAAGAGAATAAGGCTACCCTTGTGACCTTATCAATTTTAAGTTGCCTTTCTTCGTTAGTTATCGTCGCCTTCGCTTTCTTATCAAAGCTGCTTCTTGATAACATCGGGAATGATTCATTCAAATGGTTCGCCATCGCAATGGGCTCTTGCATCTTGCTAGAAGTGGCGATTAGACTTGGACTCAATATCTACTTTGCTAAAGCAAAAGCGGGACTTGAGAACAAGATTCGCAAAGACACATTCAATTCATTCCTCAAGAACTCATATTCAACTATCGATTCCAAATCAGGCGGTGATTGGCTTAATAGAATCACATCCGATTCTAGAGTCATTGCGGAAGGTGTTATCACCTATCTCCCTAACTTTGTCTCATTAACTTTCAGAATCCTTTTATCATTCGCAGTCCTCTGTTACGTCAATTGGATTTTCGCATTGGTGCTGCTCGGCTTAGGCATTATCGCTTATGTCGCATCAAGAATACTCAGACCTCATTCTAAGTCTCTCCACAAAGATCAGCAGGAGCAGGAAGGAGAAGTGCTCTCATTCTATAAGGATTCCATCTCCAACGCTTTCCTCTTAAAGCTATTCTCCCGTTCAGAAAAGATTTCCGAGCAGTGTGATGCAATCCAGGATAAATACGCGCACGCTAAGATTAGATTCGCTAGATTCTCAATCTTCATCAACACAGGATTCACCTTCTTCATGAGGCTCTCATATTTAGGCGCAATCATATATGCCTCAATCCTCATCGCTAGTAACAACGGTTTAACCGGCTATGGCGATTTACTCGTCATGATCCAGTTAATCTCTCAGATTGAAGGCCCATTCTCATCGCTTTCAGGATTGCTCCCTAAGTATTATCAGACACTCGGTTCTTTAGAACGCGTCATGGAATACGAAAATGAGACAGCAAAAGAGAGAGAAGTCTTACTAAGTGCATCTACAATCGTTTTGGATAACGTTTCATTTAGCTATTCTAAAGACAACATCATCTCGTATCTTGATGTGACAATCTCTAGAGGAGACTTTGTTCTTATCTCCGGCCCATCCGGTAAAGGAAAGACAACCCTATTGAAACTCATCATGGGTGCCTATTCTCCAACTGAAGGCGAAATCATGATTGATGGCCATAAAGCGGAGGATGTTGAAGGACTCTTCGCCTATGTCCCGCAAGGTAACTATCTCTTGCCAACCTCAATAAAAGAAAACCTAACACTGTTCTCCAATCCAACGGATGAAGAAATATTAAATGCATTAGAACTCGTATCCCTTAAAGATAAGGTGGATTCCTTAAAAGATGGCATCAACACAAAACTCCATGATTTAGGAAATGGATTATCAGAAGGAGAAGGACAGAGACTATCAATCGCTAGAGCAATACTCTCTAATAGAGACATACTAATCCTTGATGAATGCACATCCGCTTTAGATGAAGAAACCGCAAATAGGGTCTTAACAAACTTAAAATCACTCAATAAGACAATCATCATGGTTAGCCATAAAGGCGAATCTGAAAGCTACGCAACAAAGGTTATAAAGCTATGATCGATAAGAACTACCAAGCCATAATCGACATAATCAAGTCCGTTTTAAACAAGACCCCTTTAACATTGCCTGAAGATATCGACATAAAGGCGATCTATGGCTTAGCTAAGTCACACAGTCTTTTATCTATCGTCACCAGTGGTCTAGAGCCTACTGATTACTTTAAATCTCTTCCAAAAGACGTTCAAAACGCCTTTATAAGCCACAAAATGGGCTCAATCCGTAAATCCCTCAGTTTTGATTTTGAAAGGTCAGAAATCCTTCAAAAGATGGAGGAAAACGGAATTGCATATCTCCCTTTAAAAGGAATAATAATGAACCCTTTATATCCAGAGCCTGGCATGAGAGAGTTCGCAGATAATGATATTTGGTATGACGAGACTAAACAAAAGGCTATGATCCAAATCTTCAAAGATAGGGGATATGAGATCGAGTCCATCAATGAGTGTCATCATGACACATTCATGAAGGCCCCATTCTATAACTTTGAGATGCATAGAGAACTCGTCAGTGATGAAGATAAACTGAGAACAATCTTTAGTTACTACAAAAACCTCAAATCACTAATGATTAAAGATGATGGCAGTGAATATGCCTATCACCTCAATGACAATGATTTCTATATTTATGAAATAGTCCATGGCTATAAGCATTTTATCCATTCCGGAAATGGACTGCGTTTCATCATGGATATCTTTAGATATAACCAAGTAAAAGGAGAAACCTTGGACTGGGGGTATATCAAAGACGAATTATCCAAAATGGATATCGCTAAATTCGAAGAGGTGATTAGAGAATTATCTATCGCAGTGTTTGATAGCAACGCACCTCTAACAGAAGAACAGGATAAAGTGCTCAATTATCTTCTAGGCTCAGGAACATATGGAACAATTCAGAACAGCGTTCATAACCAAATGGAAGAAGCGAAAGGGTCTAGAGTCAAGTTCATCTGGCGAAGATTGTATCCAGGTTGGTACTGGTGTAAGAAAAAACACCCATTCTTTGCCTATACGATTATCTTCATCCCGTTGCTGATAATTGGCCGCATCTTCAAAGCGTTGTTCCTGAAACGTGACAAGGCAATGAAAGAACTTGAGTTATCTAAACTGAATAAGGACCGCGATTAGGGTCCTTTTCCTTTCTAAACAAAAACGGGTCAATAACCCGTCAATGTTTTAAGCCTTAACTAATTCAGTTACTATTTCGAACATCTTTGAGAAATCTCTCACCGATAGATATTCGAATCTTCCGTGGTGGTTATAGCTTCCTGTTCCAAGGTTTGGAGTAGGGCAACCTAGGAATGAGAATGTCGCTCCATCCGTTCCACCTCTAACAGGCTTATGGATTGGAGTGATACCTAATGATTTATAAACTCGCAATGCATGCTCAACTGCACGAGGATCTTTCTCTAAGACCTCGCCCATATTTCTATAGTCATCTCCAAGCGTTAAGCTGAATTTGCATTTAGGATATTTAGCCGCCATGACATCTCTAGCTTTGAGGAACTCCGCTTTCTGCTCTTCGAGCTTCTTTGCGTTGTGGTTTCTAATAATGTAGTAGGATGTGACCTCCGCATTAGAACCCTCCACTCCGTTCCAGTGGTTGAATCCATCATATCCATCGGTCAATTCAGGTTTTTCATTCTGGTTTAAGAGAGAATTGAATTCAAACGCTAAAGGAATCGCGTTGATCATCTTTCCTTTTGCCTCTCCTGGGTGGATGGATACGCCTTCGATTCTAACTACTGCGTGTGCAGCGTTGAATGTCTCGATATCAATGCACTCCGGGAAATCTCCATCAATCGTATATGCCCAATCCGCTCCAAATTTCTTTGCGTCGAAATGCTCTGGTCCTCTTCCAATTTCCTCGTCTGGAGTGAAAAGGATGGCGATTGGGTGGTGTTTTATCTCTGGATGAGCGACATAATGGGCAACAACTGACATGATAATTGCAACACCCGCCTTATCGTCTGCGCCTAATAATGTGTCTCCAGATGTAGTGACTAATGTATCGCCGATATGCTTTGCTAAATTTGGGAATTCAGCAGGAGACATAGAATATTCATCATTGAGCTTAATAACACCTCCGTCATAGTTCTCATGAATCTGAGGCTTAACGTTCGTGCCCGTCACTTCAAGCGCTGTATCAACATGCGCGTTTAATCCGATTGTTGGAAGTGATGAATCGCCATCTAAGAATGAATACACTCTTCCGTATTCGTCTAACTCCGCCTTTAAACCGAGTTCCTCAAGCTCTTTAACGAGCATTCTAGATAAATCCAATTCTTTCATCGCAGATGGAGTGGTCTCACTCATCTCATCTGACTGTGTATCCACTTTGACGTAGCGGATGAATCTCTCTAAAGCATCCATGATAGATACCTCCTATAATCACAAGTATTATAAACGAATAAAATGAAAGTATAATTTATATATGCTCAAAGAGATTAAAGAGAACACGGTGGCTTCCTATAAGAAGACTGTAAACAGAATCAATATCGCTAAACTCATCATCAACGGGGTTTTCCAGTTGTTCTTCCTTTTCTATTACATTTATCTTATCTACACCCATAAAGATAGCCTTGGATACCTCATTTGCTATTCAATCTTGTTAGGCGTTCTTGTCGTATCTTTTATCATCGAGATACTCTTGATGAACAAGATAGATGACACAAAGGAAGAAAAGAAAGACAAGAAGGCTAAGAGAAAAAAGACCAAAAACACAGTAAAAATAATCAAATATCTCATCAAATTCGCGACAATCTGCATCGCTTTTGCGGATATCAAGGCAAATGGTGGCACTCCAAACGCCATACTCTTAATGAGTTTCTCAGTAGGTGTATTCACCATGCAGATATTGTTCTCAATAATCATCCACCTATTGAAGAAGTCATTCTCCCGTATGTTCAAAAGAGGAAATAAGGAACAAAATAAAGAGGACAGGAAATAATAGCTATGGCCTTTGTAACAGTAAAACACTCAACAACCGCATATAAACTAATCATGCATGAACTCAATTTGTTCAAGCGCATTTTAAACGTCCTCATCCAAACGGTGTTCTTTGCTTATTACATTTATCTATTGGTAACTAAAATCGATAGCCTCGGCTACACAATCTCATATGCGATACTTCTCGCTGTTATGGTTGCATCGATAATCATTGAACTCTCTATGAGAGGCAAGAGCGATGAAACCAAGAACGAGAAGAAAAAGAGGAAGCATAATAAAGCCAAAATCGACCTCATCGTCAAGATAATCAAGTATCTAGCAAAAGTGGCCACAATTGTCTTAGCAGTAATCGATATTGCTCTACATAGCGGCTCTGATTTATCAATCATCCTCATAGCCGTATCAACCCTTCTATTTATAGTCCAAGTTACCGCTGACATTGTATTCCATTTCCTCAAGAGGTATTTCACCATGATGTACTATGCGGTGAAGATGGATTTAGAGCAATCCGAAGGAGTCCAATACGTGACTGGCCTATATCACAAGATGAAGGGCGATGAAGATGCTCCAAAAGAAATAGAAGAACCTTATCTTACAGAGAGCGAGAAAAAGACCATTGAACTGATTAAAGAACAATCAGGTGATTATGACGTTCAAGAAATGCCTGTTGAGACTAAAAAGAAAAAGAAGGGCTTCTTCGCCAAAATGGCTGAGAAAGCAATCATAAAAGCGGGTTCTAAAGCCCTTAATCAAAACAAAGAAAAATAGTGATGAAACCAAGCCTTTACCAGCGGCATCCGCTGGAGATTGGTGCCGTGTCCATCCCCTTGTCACTGGTGGCAGGGGAGGCTATAATTAGATTGCTTTTGTAGTTCCCCGGTCTCCCGAGGAACCTTTTTTATTTCAGCAACCTAACCAGTATCGTGATAATGAGCGTCGCAGCGATCGCCACGAGCAACATATCCAGGTTCCTCTCTCGGCCTCCAGCGGATGCGGAAAGGCTCATTCATAAACTAATATATAGTCGAGTTTTCTTCATTTTTCCCTACGAGTTGCATTTTTGACTGAAACTTTAGCTATTCTACGACCAGTTTAGGAGATACAAATGGTTTTCGTAGCAATTTTATTTGCTA
The DNA here is from genome assembly GCA_024408235.1 of Bacilli bacterium. Classification (GTDB taxonomy): domain Bacteria; phylum Bacillota_I; class Bacilli_A; order RFN20; family CAG-826; genus UBA4951. The sequence goes on along the minus strand of JAKSVF010000041.1, from coordinate 2,496 downwards.
AACACTATATTTATGCACATGAGCAACATAACGGTAAAAGAACTAAAGAAAATCTATAACGAAGGCCAGGATAATGAGGTCCAGGCCCTCAAAGGCGTTGACTTCGAATTGAACGAAGGGGAATTCGTTGTCATCCTCGGTGCATCAGGCGCTGGAAAATCAACCCTCCTAAACATCCTTGGCGGCATGGATAATGCGACATATGGCGAATACATCGTCGATGGCAATGATGTCGCTAAATATAGCGCAAAACAATTATCCGAATTCAGAAGAACTGATGTCGGATTCGTTTTCCAGTTCTATAACCTCATGCCTAACTTGAGTGCTTTAGAAAACGTTCAGCTCGCTGCTGCAGTCGCAAAAGATCCGTTTGATGCTAAGCAAGTTTTGATAGACGTCGGTCTTGAACACAGATTAAACAACTTCCCATCCCAGTTATCTGGAGGAGAGCAACAAAGAGTGTCTATCGCTAGAGCAATCGTCAAGAATCCAGAATTATTGCTATGCGATGAACCAACAGGCGCTTTAGACTCAAAGACTGGCGCCTCAATCATAAAGCTGCTCTATGATGTATCTGAGAAGTATAAGAAAACAGTCATCATCGTCACCCATAACGCAACAATCGCAAAATGCGCGGAGCGACTTATTAGAATCGCAGATGGAGGAATAATCGAGAACTCCATCAACGACAATAGAACTAGACCGGAGGACATAGTCTGGTAAAACAATGAAGAAGCGGGGTGTTATCTCTTTATTCTTCAAGATGATCATCCGTGAATTCAAAGCCCATTGGTCTCAATTCATCGCGATCATCGCAATAGGCGGCATAGCCGTCACTCTTTTCGTTGGCCTTTTAGCGAATGCGGAATCATTTAAAAACCAGGTCGACGCAATGTATGAGATGGGCAATCTCGCAGACATCTGGGTCACAACAACCGAATACGATAAGAGGGACTTGAACGCCATCAAGGAAATAGTTGGAGAAGATGGATATGTAGAACCTCGTTTTGACCTGCCATCCCAAGCCTCATCTAGACCGATATTCGCAATTATCTCAAAGACCATGCCAACAATCTCTAAGGCCAGTGCGATAACTGAAACGACCGATGATCACAGCGATGATTATTTCTGTATGGTCGATAGAACCCTTAAATCAATCGAGGGACAGGATATCTTATCCGGATTTGATTTAGGTGGAGACTTCACGATATCAGTGGATATCTCTTCATATATGAAAGATGAATACATCTCATATATCGACCCATATGTTAAAGATGGGGGAGAAAACATCTTCAGAAATGACCGCATCTCCATCCCGACAAAGTTAACCGCGTTCATGGAACACCCTGAGAACATCGAGAAATCAAGCTACAACGCTTCAACCGTCTTAGTCTCTGACAAGATGTTCCTCGAAGGAATGGATAAGATGCTCAGCGAGAATTTCAATGACGAAGGAAGAGAACTCGTATATGGTGTTTTATATGACGCTTTGACTTGGGGCAGTGGTGGACTAGAGCAAACCGGAACATTCGTAACTCCAAATCAGTACCTCGTTAAATTCACAAATTACGCAAGATCTCATGAAATTGAAGAGCAAATCAACGATTATTTCTCCGCAAAACACAGAAATAATGTTGCTTTGGTGGCGAATAGAGAGACTATGCCATTCTTCGCAACGGTTAATAACGATGCTAAGCAGGCGATATCATTCACCTATGTTTTCCCATTCGTCTTCTTCTTTGTCGGTATATTGGTTATCCTCACAACGATTTCCCAACTAGTCGTTAAAGAAAGGACCCAGATTGGCACCATGAAAGCGTTGGGTTTATCAAATCTAGCAATATATGGCTATTACATTTTCTTAACCCTCTTCTTAGTTGGCATCGGCACTCTCATCGGAGAGATAGTGGGTCCGGTGCTAATCCCGTGGATCATGGGTCAGAAATACGCGATCATCTACACCCTTCCAGCAAGGGTATACACATTCCCAATCCTCGCTGGAACGATTACTCCTGTTGGCTTCGGTTTAGTGTCCGCTTTAGTGACTCTTTATATGTGTCACAAAGAAGTGAAGCTTAAACCGGTTGAGTCAATGAGACCAATACCTCCTAAATACAAGGCATTTATGAAGAAGGTCGGAAAGAAAGAAGGAACATTCCGCCTATCTCTCAATATGGCATCTAGAAACATCCGCAAAGACATAGTTAAGTCACTCATGGTTATCGCCGGTGTTATGGGTTGCACAGCTTTATTGACATGCGGCTTTGGAATCGATGACACAGTCGATTACGGAGTAACCCATGATATGACGATGGTTAACACCTGGGATGTGTCATTAAATTTCTCGAGTTCAAAGAAAGCTCAAGAAATCATGGATGATTACTATGCGATACCAGGAGTAAATAGAGTTGAGCCATTCTCGCAGTCGATGTCCACGATGTATCTTGAAGATGGACCTCAAGTATCTTCATATCTCTACACCATCTCAAAGACATC
>JAKSVF010000040.1 GCA_024408235.1 Bacilli bacterium | reverse complement strand
TCTCTAACAAGAGTCAATCCACAGCCTTTTATCTTGTCTTCATCCCTTCCGGAAACTGTTCCGAAATATTTAATTGCATCCTTATGATCATCCTTAAAGAAGCAGATGCTGAAACAAGATGAATCATCGAATATCTCTTTTGAATATCTCGCTTTATTGATATAGATCGTGGCGATTGGCATATTCCAGATTATTCCTAATCCACCCCAACCAATCGTGAGTCCGTTTTCTTTTCCATTTTCGGAATGGGCAAGGGCAACTGGTGCGGTTTCCCATAACGAGAAAGGGTCTTTATATGACTGCAGTTCTTCGAAACCAATGTTTTTAAATGACATAAGATAACTCCTTATTCAATTATAGTAGTTCCTCATAAACATCAAAGTCATAGAGGAGGTTCTCTTTATCGTGCGCATCGCTTGATAAGATGAATTTACCGCCTTTCGACTTGATATATTCAATCATCTTTAAAGATGGGTAAGGCTCTGTTCTATATCCTCTAGATATGGCACCTGTATTGATCTCAAATGGAACATCCTCTTCAACTAGCTTATCAACAGCGCGTTTCCAAGCGTTGACATATCTCTCATCGTTTTCGTCGAAGAAGGGAGATTTTTGATTCCATTTACTTATGACATCGAAATGTCCGATTATTGTCGCGTTCGTCTTCTTGACGACCATCTCCTCCATTTTGAAATAGTCCTCAAGCATGGAATAAACATCTCCTCCATAAGCCTCGATAAGCGAGTCTATCTCCTCTTTCGTGTTATCTATCGCATAGTACTTACCGTTTTTATATAAGGAGTGGACAGATCCGATTACATATTCCATTTTCGGCATATCGCAGTCGGAAAAATAATCCATCTCAACACCTATTTTTAAAGAGATGGAATCTTTGTATTTCCTCTTTAAGACACCCATCTCCTCAATAAATTGAGGAATTGATTCTATTTTGATGCACCAGCCATCATCAAAAGAGAGAGGTGAGTGGAACAATATTCCTAACTCGGTCATCCCTTTTTCTATAGCGGACAGAACTATCTCTTCTAATGTGTTTTTGCCATCGCAATAAACGCTATGTACGTGATAATCGCACTTTATCATTATTTGGTCATTTTCTCCTGTTTGACTTTGTGGTCGATAACGTGTCTAGACGCCAATTCGTCACGGATCTCATTTAGAGATATTCCGGCTTCAACCATCAACACCATCACGTGATAAGCAAGGTCTGCAATCTCATAGACTGTTTCCTTCTTATCTTCTGCCTTGGCGGCGATTATAACTTCGGTTGATTCTTCTCCGACCTTCTTAAGGATTTTGTCTAATCCCTTATTAAACAGATAAGTGGTGTATGAGCCTTCTTGCGGATTTGTCTTTCTGCCCTTGATAAGCTCATATAAGCCTTCATAAGTCCAATCGTTTAATTCATCTGATTCAAAAACGGTATTTCCGTTATCAAAGCAAGAATCCGTATTTAAGTGGCATGCAGGGCCGTCTTTTGAAACGAGGACAACTAATGCGTCTTTATCGCAATCGGCTGTTATAGAGACGATATGCTGATAATTTCCACTAGTCTCACCCTTAAGCCAGAGTTCCTGACGTGAACGTGAGAAAAAGCAGGCCAATCCTTTCTCCATTGAAATCTTAAGGCTTTCTTTATTCATATAAGCGACGGTTAAGACTTTTCTAGTTTTAACGTCTTGGACGATCGCGGGAATCAATCCCTTCTCATCAAACTTCAATTCATCAACATTAATCATAAACGAACCTCTATGTTTTCTTCTTTCATTCTTTTCTTCAAATCCATTATCTCAACCTCTTTAAAGTGGAAGATGGACGCTGCTAATCCGGCATCGATTGCCGGTATTTTCTTAAACAACTCTATGAAATCATCAATTGACCCCGCTCCGCCTGATGCGATAACCGGGACATTGACGAGTTCACACACTTTTTTAAGCAGCTCTATATCGAACCCTTTTTTAACTCCGTCTGTGTCAATTGAGTTAACGACTATTTCTCCGGCCCCAAGCTCAACCCCTCGTTTTATCCAAGACAGAGCCTCAATCCCCGTATCTTCTCTGCCTCCTTTTGCGAAGACGTGGAATTCTTCGTCAACTCGCTTTATGTCAACTGAGAGAACGACGCATTGACTGCCATATAGTTCACTCGCTTCCTTTATGAGGTTTGGATTTCTTATCGCACCGGAATTGACGCTTACCTTATCCGCTCCGCATTTTAGGACTCTATCGAAGTCCTCGACTGTGTTTATTCCTCCACCGACGGTTAGAGGTATGAACACCTTCTTCGCGGTCTCCGTAAGTATATCGGTGAATAGTTTTCTTCCGTCGCTAGAAGCGGTGATGTCATAGAAGACAAGTTCATCGGCCCCACAAGAGGAGTAGTATTCGGCTAGGGCGACAGGGGAATCAACATCATTCAACCCTTTGAAGTTAACGCCTTTGACGACTCGCCCATCTCTCACGTCAAGGCATGGTATTATTCGTTTCGTAATCATATGCAAACCTTAACGGCCTCCTTTAGATCTAATGCCTTGATATAGTAGGCTTTACCAATGATCGCTCCATATATATCCATGGCTTTGAGGGCTTTAACATCATCGAGAGAAGAAACCCCTCCAGATGCTGTTATATTGATTTTGTATTTCTTTGATAAATCTCTATAAAGCTCTAGATTTGTGCCTTTCATCGCCCCATCTTTTGAAATATCTGTAGCAATTACCATGCAAACTCCGAGTTTTTCAAGGTTTTCCATGAATGTATAGGCATCAACGCTAGATTTTTCTTTCCATCCTTTAATCGCCACCATCCCGTCTTTGATGTCAACTCCAACCGCTATCTTATCCCCGTATTTTGCTAAGGCATTATTCAATAGTTCAGGGTCATTAATTGCAGCGGTGCCTAGTATGACTCTATCGATTCCATTCGTTAGATACTTATCAATCACGTCCATTGACCTAATGCCACCGCCGACCTCGCAGAATAAACCGGAGACTTCCTTTATTTTGAGGATGACGTCTAAATTAGGAGTGGTGCCATCCTTTGCCCCTTCTAAATCTACGAGATGGATAGAAGTAGCCCCACACGCCTTAAAATCAAGCGCAATCTCTTCAGGATGCTCGCTGTAGACTGTCATCTGCTCGTAGTCACCCTTATATAGACGTACCGCTTTCTTGGAGAATAGGTCAATGGCTGGGAATAGTATCATAAGTCTCCTTTATAATTCGCAAAACGCTTTGAGAATCTTTAGTCCGACATCCCCGCTTTTCTCGGGATGGAACTGACACCCGTAGACATTATCTTTCTCTACCGATGCTGTCAGACTAGCTCCATATTCACATGTAGATGTAGTGGACTCCTCACACTCGCTTGCGAAGTACGAGTGTACAAAGTACACATAGTCACCGTTTTTGATGTATTTGAACAGTTTTGATTTCTTTTTGAACGCTAAGGCATTCCATCCGATCTGAGGTATCTTGTAGTCCTTTGACACAATATCACCAATTGGGATTACCTTACCTTTTATGAGCCCAAGTCCTTCATGTTCGCCGAACTCATAACTCTTATCGAACAAGAGTTGCATCCCAAGGCATATGCCCAGTATCGGAGTGCCTTTCTTAACGACTTCTTTTACGGCATCTTCCAGGCCTGAATCTCTTAATTTATCCTTCGCGTCTTTAAATGCTCCAACACCCGGAAGAACAACATGGTCAGCGGATAGTATTTCATCTTTATTAGACGTCACTATCGCCTCATACCCAATCGCTTTGAAGGAAGACGTTAAGGAGAAGAGATTGCCTACTCCATAATTTATTATCGCTATCATTAGAGCACACCTTTTGTGGATGGAACCTCATCCTTATAGGCTTCTTGAATCGCTAGAGCCTGACTAAGAGACCTTGCAAAGCATTTAAATGTCCCTTCTATGATGTGGTGGGTGTTCTCTCCAGCTAATTGGTCTATATGGAGGGTAATAGGGAAGTTTCTAACAAATCCCAGGAAAAACTCTTTAATGAGTTCGGTGTCAAACGTTCCGACTTGGGCAGTTGGAATCTTTAATCCATATCCGAGATAGTCGCGCCCACTGATATCTAAGGAGGTTAGAATCATCGTCTCATCCATTGGCAGGATGAAGAAACCGTATCTTGTGATTCCTTTCTTGTCTCCAACCGCCTCTTTAAAAGCTTGGCCAAGAGCAATTCCAACATCTTCGGTTGTGTGGTGATCATCAACATCGATATCGCCATCACAAATGACTTTCAAATCAAAACGGCCATGCCTCGCAAATAAAGTGAGCATGTGATTGAGGAAGCCAACTTTGGTGTCGATTACGCTTTTTCCGGTGCCATCGATATTGAGTTCAATTTCGATTTTGGTCTCCTCTGTATTTCTTTTGATGCTGGATGTTCTCATATTGTGTCTCCTATATGATTTCTTTTATCGCCTTAACTAAGGCGTCCATGTTTTCTTTTACTCCGATTGTTATTCGGACATAGTCTTTGATTCTTTCTAACTTGAAGTGGCGGACTAGTATTCCTTTTTCCTTCAAGGCTAGATATAACTTCTCTCCTTCAATCTTATCGGTCTTGGCGAAGATGAAGTTTGTGGAGCTTGGAATCACATCAAATCCGATATTTTTGAGGGATTTGCTCAAATATTCGCGGTTTTTGATGATTTCTAAGCATTTGGATTTCGTGTAATCCTCATTTTCTAGCGTTGCGATTCCCGCTGCTAAAGTCATGGAATTTACGTTATATGGGCTTATCGAATAGCGGAGTGTGTTGAGGTCTTTTATCAACTCCTCGTTTGCTATAACGAAGCCAAGTCTAGCTCCTGCCATGAATCTGGATTTCGAGAATGTCTGAGTAACCACTAAGTTCGAATATTTCTTCACGAGGGGGACTGCGCTCTCTCCACCGAAGTCAACGTACGCTTCATCGATCATGACGATTGAAGTTGGGTTGTTTTTGATTATCTGTTCGACTTTCTCTAAGGATAATGCGATGCCAGTAGGGGCGTTCGGGTTTGCTATCACAATCATTTTTCCCGGCGCCACATATTTCGCGACGTCGATTGTGAAGTCTTCTTCTAATGGAATTGTCGTATACGGCACTTTGTTCACGTCCGCAAAGACTTTATAGAATCCGTATGTTATGTCTGGGAACACAAGCTCTTTTGCAAACGCCATAATCACATAGTTGAGGAGTTCATCGCTTCCTGACCCTATCATGATCTCGTTCTCATTAACGTTATAAATCTCCGCTAATTTGCACCTAAGTTTCTTGCACTCAGGGTCAGAATAGAGCTTAAGAGTTGGAACCTCATTCTCGATTGCTTTCATGACCGCTTCGCAAGGCGAGAACGACGATTCGTTCGTGTTTAGCTTGATATATTGCTGATCTTTTGGCTGTTCACCAGGCGTATATGGCACTAAGTCTTTATATTTATCTAATAAGAACTTACTCATCTTCTAAACGGATAACAGCGCTTTTAGCGTGGCCTGTTAAACCCTCCTTAGTGGCGAAAGTTGCTATGTCATACGCAACATTGGCAAGTGCCTTCTTTGTGTAGTATGTGTATTGAGTCTTTTTTACAAAGTCATCAACCGATAAAGGCGATGAGAACTTTGCGCTTCCTGATGTTGGGAGAGTGTGGTTAGGGCCAGCGAAGTAATCGCCCAACGCTTCAGGGCAGTTGCGGCCCATGAAGATGCTACCCGCATGACGGATTGAATCTAGATAGTCGAATGGGTTATCAACGCATAACTCCAGGTGCTCTGGGGCTATTTCGTTTGCGATGTCTATGGCCTTCATCAAGTCATCTGCAACGATGATCTTTCCGTTGTTATCGATGCTTGCTCTAGCGATTTCTGCTCTTTCTAGCATTGGAATCTGCTTTTCAAGCTCCTCGCTAACTTTGTTAGCAAGTTCAATTGAGTCAGTTACAAGAACCGCGCTTGCCATCTTATCGTGCTCAGCTTGAGAGAGTAAGTCGGCAGCGACGTACTTGGCGTTAGACTTTCCGTCTGCGACCACGAGTATTTCACTTGGGCCCGCAATCATATCAATTGAGACGGTGCCGAATACTTGTTTCTTTGCCTCTGCGACAAACGCATTTCCAGGGCCGACAATCTTATCGACCTTAGGGATGGATTCTGTTCCGTATGCAAGGGCAGCGATCGCTTGCGCTCCACCAACCTTGAATATCTTATCGATACCTGCGACCTTTGCAGCGGCAAGTATCGCTGGATTAACCTTTCCATCTTTTCCAGGAGGGGTGACCATCACAACTTCTTTGACGCCTGCTATCTTTGCTGGGATTGAATCCATCAAAACGGTGCTTGGGTAAGCGGCTGTTCCACCGGGAACATAAAGTCCTGCTTTATCAACAGGTATAACTTTTTGGCCAATTACAATGCCTTCTTCATCGTTGATGACAAATGAGTTCCTAACTTGTTTTTCGTGGAATTTCTGGATATTTTTCGCAGCTTTTTCAAGGATTTCGATGAATTTTGGCTCAACTAAACCCATTGCTTCCTCAATTTCTTCATCGCTTACTAAGAGGGTGTTTAACTCCGCTTTATCGAATTTTGCGGTGTACTCATAGAGCGCTTTGTCTTTATTCTTTTTAACGTTTTCAATGATTTCAGTGACGATGCTTTCGACGTTGATGGTAGGGGCAGTTCTAGCAAATATCTCATCATTTGAGACTTGTTTAACATCTAATATTTTGATCATTTCTCTTCCTCCATGAGTTTTGCCATATTGGCCACTAATTTATCGATCTGTCCCTTTTTGAAGCCGTAACTCGTTTTGTTGCAGATGAATCTTGCGCTGAGCGGGACGATTTCCTGTATGACCTCAAGATTGTTTTCCTTGAGAGTTGTTCCCGTTTCAACGATATCAACGATTACATCTGACAGTCCAAGAATTGGAGCTATTTCAATCGATCCGTTTAAGTGGATGATGTCTATATCTCGTCCGATTGATGCGTAATACTCTTTTGCGATGTTTGTGAATTTGGTCGCAACCCTAAGAGGTCTCTTTGGGTTATCTACATATCCTTTTTTAGCCGCTACACACATCCTGCATTTTCCTGTGTCTAGGTCTAATAGCTCATACACATCAGGCTCATATTCTAAAAGAATATCTTTTCCGGCCACTCCGATGTCAGCCGCGCCTCTTTCAACATAGACTGCGACATCGCTAGGCTTTACCCAGAAGTAGCGGACTCCAACCTCATCGTTTTCGAATATGAGTTTTCTATTGTTTTCTTTGATTGATGGGCAAGGATAACCTGAAGCTTCAAACTTCTGATAAACCTTCTCGCCGAGCCTTCCTTTTGGAAGTGCAACATTTAACATTTTCATAATCGTTTTCCTTCCTTTAGGCCTCGAGCAAGAACTCAAGTAAATCTAGATAGACCGCAAACCCGATTGATGTGGCCTTCTTTTTCATCTTCTTCATGAGCTTGTCGTATTGTCCTCCGGATAAGACCGCGCTAGGAACGCCTTCAACATAACCTTTGAAGATGATTCCGTTGTAGTAGGAGATGTCAGCGGATACCGAGAAATCGATTACAACTCTCTTCTCATCTAACCCTTTTACGACTTCTTTTAATTTAAGGAAAGCGTCATACGCGTTGACGTCTTTAGCGATTGTTTCAATCTCATCCATACAAACGCTAGGGGCGGATGAAATCCTTAATAATTTGAGCAAATATTCGTTATTTTCGGGGTATTTGCTCTTAATTCCGTGGATATTTTTCTCATCTGCTAAGGCAATGATTTCATTTATCTCATCTCTAGAATCGGTGATTTTCTTTATACAAGCCTTTAGCAAATCAAGTGAACTAACGGTGAGAAGATAAGAAGGGGAGACTAATTCGAGAGACTTTAAGGCTAAAGACAAAACCCCATTGATATCATCTGTCGTCACATTTCCAATGCACTCAATACCTGTTTGCAATAATTCTTTATAGCAGTTAGAGCCCTTTGATACTCGATAGACATTTTCGTCATAGCAGACTTTCGCAAGTCCGTCCCCATCTTTGTAATTCTTAACGATTGAGAGAGTGACGTCTGGCTTTAGAGCCATAAGCTTTCCGCTGGTATCGGTAAATGTGATTACTTGATCGGAAACCAGGAAATCTTTCTTGGTGCTATACAAGTCATATTCTTCAAACTTGCTCATCTTATAGAGAGCGTATCCGTTTTTCGTATATAGACTTCTCAAGGCGAAAACGACTTTTTCGGTGTTTGTTAATACATTGAAATCGAAATCCATATCATTTGTCCTCCTTGAGCGATTTGATCGCGGCTTTATATCCGCCAGTGCCGTAATTTAGACAACGGGAGACACGGCTAATTGTTGCAGCGCTAGTGCCGATAGTTTTTGTGATGCTCTCATAACTTTCACCTTTATCTAATAGAATTGCGGTGTCTAGTCTTTGAGACATATCGAGTATCTCTTTTATGGTGCATAAGTCCTCGAAGAACTTGTAACACTCCTTAACATCCTTAAATTTAAGGATGGCTTCGAATAATCTATCGATTGATTCGTTTTTAATCGTTGCCATAAAAACCTCCCGTCCTAATCGGTTTTTCGCAGTTTAGTACTTTAGTGTGGTAAAGTAAATAAATATTTGCAAAATGTACTTTTTATTTTTTAGACATCTATTTCTAGGCATATAAAAAACGGTGGGTTTTAAACCTCGCCGTCTCTATTATTCTTCAAATGAAACTTGTCCTGTTTCTATATCGAACAAGGCGGATACAACTTTAACCGTCTCGCCGACCTCCGGCTTAACCTTATCTCTTCCGTAAGCCGCATTCATGATTGAAGCTTTGACCTCATCCATCTCATCTCCAATGGCTTCTTTAATCATCGAGGTAAGAGAAGTGATGTGGTCCTCATCACACCCTGCAATAGTTGCATGAACCGCTCCGCAATGAGTATGACCCAAGATTACGACCAGATTAGCGTGGCAGTGCTTTGTGGCATATAGTATTGATCCTAATTCATGTTCTCCAATGACATTGCCAGCGACTCTTATAACAAAGAGTTCTCCTAAACCGGCTGAGAACATCGCTTCTGGAACAACTCTTGAATCTGAGCAGGCTACAATAACCGCATAAGGAGATTGCCCCTTTATAAGCGAATCGCGTTTTTCTAGTGAATAATCTCCGTTTTGCTTATTAGCAACATATTGTTTGTTGCCTCTTTTTAACAAATTAAGTGCATCTGTATAGTTCATAATTAAATTTTAGTGTAAAATCACCCATATAATCAACGACTTAAGGAGAGAAAGCCGTATGAAATCAAAAGTTTATTTTACAAAACAATTCACAGAGGAAGCGCTATTAAAGCTACTTGCTGCTGTTGGCAAAACACCAACTGGCAAGGTCGCATGCAAATTCCACTCAGGGGAAGAAGGAAATCAGAATTTCTTGCATCCTGAATTCTGGAGACCTCTTGTAGAAAAGGTCAACGGAACGGTTGTTGAGTGCAACACCGCATATGACGGTGCTAGAAACACGACAGAGAAACATTTAAAACTCTTAAAGAAGCATGGATGGTCAGATTACTTTGATGTCGATTTGATGGACGCAGAAGGACCTGATTATGAAATCGCTATACCAGATGGATACAAGATTAAGAAAAACTTCTTGGGCAAGAACATCAAGAATTATGATTTCCTCGTCGTTTTATCACACTTCAAAGGACACCCAATGGGCGGATACGGAGGAGCACTCAAACAGTTATCAATCGGCTGTGCCTCTTCCTATGGAAAGGCATATATCCACGGCGTTGGAGAAATCGAAAAGATTTGGACTTCAGACCACGATTCATTCCTTGAGTCTATGGCGGACGCCGCAACGTCAGTTGTTAGATTATTCAACGGAAACGCAATCTACATCAATGTCATGAAGAACATGTCGGTTGACTGCGATTGCTGTGCGGTTGCAGAGGATCCTTGTTTGAAGGACATCGGTATGCTCATTTCACTTGACCCAGTTGCAATTGATCAGGCATGCATCGACTTGGTCGAGAAGTCAGGCGATAGGGGTGTTCCACACTTCATGGAAAGAGTGAATAGCCGCAACGGAAAGCACACAATCGTGACAGCGGAAAAACACGGTATTGGAACTAGAGACTACGAACTCATCAACATCGACTAATGGATTTATTTGAATACATCAGACAATTAATTGAAGAAAAAGGCTCTGTTGTCATCGCAATCGATGGCATGGCCGGTGCAGGAAAATCGACTTTTGCAAAGAAAATCTCTGCAATTGCTGACTCCCGTATTATTTCAACTGACGATTTTCACCTTCCGGAAGAGATGAGAACAGATAAGCGATATCGCATCCCTGGAGGCAATGTCCATCACGAGAGAATGAAAGAAGAAGTCATCTCTCATGTTAGAGAAGAGATTTCTTATGGCGTCTATGACTGCAAGACAGACTCAATTAATAAAATAAGAGACCTTCCAGCCAAGCCATTAACAATCATCGAGGGAACGTATTCAATGCACCCAGAATTTGGCGATTATTATGACTTGTCTTTCTTCCTCGAATGCGATCCAAAAGAACAGATTAGACGCCTTGCAAAACGCGATTTAAAAAAGCTTCAGGATTTCAAAGATAAGTGGATCCCTATGGAGACACTTTATTTCAAGAAAACTAAAGTAAAAGATAAGGCTGATTGCCAAATCGGTTAGATTTGTTAAAATCTACAGTCAAGAGAGCGGTTTCGACTGCTCTTTTCTTGTTTTCTAAATTTTTCTCTTTAATATTTAGCGCTATGGAGGAATTTATATGCTTCGTTTGGTAGACATTCACAAAGTATACGATACAGGCGGAATTAAGGTTGAAGCACTCAAGGGAATCAACATTAATTTCAGAAAGGCTGAGTTCGTATCTATTCTCGGTCCTTCCGGCTGCGGAAAGACAACAACTTTAAACATTATTGGAGGACTCGATCACTATACGACCGGAGATCTTTTCATCAATGGAGTTTCGACAAAAAACTACACATCCCATGACTGGGACGTCTACCGCAACCACCGAATCGGATTCATTTTCCAATCCTATAACCTCATTCCTCACCAGAACATCCTCGAAAACGTTGAGTTAGCTCTAACAATTGCGGGTATTTCTAAAGAAGAGAGAACCGCAAGAGCTAAGGCTGCCTTAGATAAAGTCGGACTCAAAGGATTATATACAAAGAAATCCAATCAGCTATCAGGCGGTCAGTGCCAGAGAGTCGCTATCGCTAGAGCTCTCGTAAATGAGCCTGAAATCCTTTTAGCGGACGAACCTACAGGTGCTTTGGATTCTGTAACATCAGTCCAAATCATGGACCTCATCAGAGAGATTTCTAAAGAAAAGCTCGTCATCATGGTCACTCATAACCCTGAGCTTGCCGAGAAATACTCAACCCGTATCATCAACTTCAAAGACGGAGAACTCTTAAGCGATTCACGCCCATACACGGTTGAAGAAGAGGCCGCTGAAAGAACTGGAGTGGTGGAGAATGCCAACGAGAACGCAAAGATGTCATTTTGGACGGCATTCAAACTCTCTGCTCGCAATCTCATTTCCAAAGGAAAGAGAACCGCGATGGTTGCTTTTGCTGGCTCAATCGGCATCATCGGCGTTTCTTTGGTCCTTGCCGTCTCTTGCGGTGTCCAGGATTACATCAAATCCATGCAGGACGATATGATTTCCGGTTACCCAATCTCAATTTCAGAAACCGCGATCGACTATTCAAGCATGTTCTCAAATATGCAGTCATCCACAAAAGCGGAAGGTGTCATTAAATCAATCGAAGACGGAAAAGTTAACGTTGATTTTTTAATCAAATACTTTGTTGAGCAGTCAAAGAACATGTCGAACCTCACAGTCACAAATGACTTAAATGAGGATTACATCAATTTCATAAGAGAGATGCCAGAAGAGAACTATGCTGCCATGGCGGAGTACTATGGTTTGATGATTAGAAACAACCTCTATACCGACATCAAATTCGAGAACCAGAGCCTTAAGGATTATTCATTGACCGCCATCGAGAGAGTCTATAGATCCGTTTTAAGCGAGACAGAATACGGCGGTTTCTCATCTCTCATCTCTCAGTACACAAACTCATTCCACGAGGCTCCTGACTCTGAAGATTACATCTTATCCCAGTATGATGTCATCTCATCTCCAGAGAAGTCGAAGTTCGCGACCGAAAAAGACGAGATAATGCTTGTCGTATCTAAAGATACAGAAGTCACTGACTTATTCCTTGCTCAGCTTGGTTATTACACACAGGACGAATTCCTCAACATCGTTTATAAATATGGTGAGGACGAGGAACATTACGACAGCAGCCTCGATAAAGATAAGTTCACCTATGATGAACTCATGAACAAGAAGTTCACATATTATCCAAACGACACAATCTTCAATGATATCGACAAAAACAGTGCTAAAGGTCAGATCAACCCATTCACCTATAACCCAATCGCAGGAATGACAGAAGACACTCCTACAGAATGGACAACTGGATTACCACTCAAAATCACCGCAATTTTGCGTCCTAAGAAGGATATTAACTACGGTTGCTTATCAACTGGCATGTATTACACAAACAAGCTTACAAAGTACGCAATCGAGCAATCTCTCAACTCAAAAATAGTTAAATATTTAAACGAATCAGAGGAAAAAGGATTCTCATCATTTGAGATGGAAACGACATCTGGTGGTATCAAGACGACAATCAATTACGGTATCACCTATCAATATGAATATTCATATCAGGGCCAGAACCACAAGCACAATTATGGATTTGTCGGATCAACAAGCCCTATGTCCGGATTGCTTAGCATGATGGGATTCGGAATTACCGATACTTATTCGCTGTCTTTAAGACAATTGGGCGGCAACGACCTTCCGAATGACATTTCTATCTTCCCTCTCAGTTTCGCTGAAAAAGATCTCGTCACAGATTACTTAGACAGTTGGAACAACGAAGGCGACATCACTTTAAAGAATGGCAATGTCATCAAATATGAAGATAGAACCCCTGTCACATATAGCGACACAATCTCGCTTATCATGGCTATTATCTCAACAATGATCAATGTCATCACAATCGCCTTAGTCGCATTCACCGCATTGTCGCTTGTAGTTTCAACGGTCATGATCGGAATCATTACCTATGTTTCAGTCATGGAGCGAATTAAAGAAATCGGTGTCATCCGCTCTCTTGGTGGACGTAAGAAGGATGTCTCTCACTTATTCAACGCTGAGACATTCATCATCGGTGGTCTCTCGGGTGTAGTCGGTATCGCAATCACTTACCTTGCATCCGCCATCTTAAACCTTGCCATCGGAATCAATTTCGGCATTTATACAATCGCCGCTCTCCCTTGGTATGATGCAGTAATCATCATCTTAATCTCCATCTTGCTCACGTCCATATCAGGTCTTGTCCCTGCATCTGCGGCGGCTAGAAAAGATCCGGTTGAAGCTCTTAGAACCGAATAATTAAAGCGGAATCTTAACGGATTCCGTTTTTATTTCACAAATTGACGCAATTTTTAAAAGTGTTGGATATCTTTTCGCGCATATGTGCAATAATTAAAGGAGGTCACGAAGATGAATAAAATACTTTACACACCTAATACAGTTTACTGTAGAAGAATTTTAAGAGCAATGGCAAAACGTAGAATGAAGAAGTTAGGCTATAAGAGAGTAAATAGAATTATG
>JAKSVF010000004.1 GCA_024408235.1 Bacilli bacterium | reverse complement strand
TTCTGAGCGGTTGTGTCACCGATACCATAGATATAGGTGAGGGAGATGACAACGCGCTTCTCGTTTGGTATATCGATACCTACAATACGTGCCATAATTTTCTAATTTCTCCTAAATTAACCTTGTCTCTGCTTGTGTTTTGGGTTGCTGCAGATGACCATCACGACGCCGTTGCGTCTGATGACCTTGCACTTGTCGCAGATAGGTTTGACAGATGGTCTTACTTTCATTGTTCTTGTGCTCCTATAGTGGGAACGTATGTCCCTCTAATTAATTCTTGTAGCGGAATGTGATGCGGCCGCGTGTTAAATCATATGGTGAGAACTGAACGGTAACTCTATCACCAGGGAGAATGCGTATGTAATGCATACGGATTTTTCCTGAAACGCCGGCCTGAACTACCGCGCCATTGGCGAGTTTGACTTTAAAGTTAGCATTAGGTAATGATTCCACTACCGTTGCTTCGACTTCAATACAATCTTCTTTACTCAAAGTGTTTGTCCTCCAATGTTAATACCTCATAGCCGTCCTTAGTAACGACTATTGTGTTCTCATAATGAGCGTTTGGCTTACCGTCTTTAGAAACGGTTGTCCATTCGTCTTTCATGGTCCTTACGGCTGGGGCGCCCATCATAACCATTGGCTCGATGGCAATCGTCATGCCTTCTCTAAGTGTTGGACCAGTGCCCGGTGTTCCGTAGTTTGGAACATATGGGTCTTCATGCATTTCTCTTCCGATGCCGTGACCTGTGAATTCGCGAACAACGCTATAGCCGTTTAGTTCGGCAACTTCTTGTATCGCGTGTTCGACGTCTCCAAGTCTAACTCCAGCTTTTACCTTGCTGACGCCTGCCCAGAATGCCTCTTCAGTGACTTTGATGAGTTTGAGTTTATCTTCGCTCACAATGCCGACCGGATAGGTTCTGCATGCGTCTCCATGGTAACCGTTGAGCTTAACGACCACGTCTAGAGAGATGATGTCACCGTCAACCAGGATTCTTTTGTTCGATGGAATTCCATGAACGATAACCTCGTTGACGCTGGTGCAGATGGCTCCAGGGAATCCCCCGTAACCTTTACTGGCGGGAATGCCGCCTTCCCTGCGGATGACTTCTTCAGCCTTATCCGCGAGGAATTGGGTACTCACACCAGGTTTCACGAGAGGTCCGACCTCTTCAAACACCTTAGCTGTTAAGCGTCCGGCTGCTTTCATGAGGGCGATTTCTCTCGGAGACTTGATGCTGATCATTTATTAGCGCACCTTCAAGAGAGTTGTTAGCTCTACTTTAAGACTTGCTGCGTCGACGTTTCCGTCGAACGTAGCGAGTATACCCTTTTCTTGATAGAAATCAAGTAAAGGAGCGGTACTCTTATAATAATTTTCAAGACGAACCTTGAATGAAGCTTCATTATCGTCTTTTCTCTGGATTAATGCCGTTCCGCATTCATCGCAGATTCCCTCAACTTTTGGCTTCGCGGTGTTGACGTTGAAGCTTGCGCCGCAATGAGGGCAAACGCGGCGTCCAGCGATACGGCTGATGAGAACTTCGTCAGGGCATGAGATGTTGAGGACAAGGTTTGCACCGATTCCTAATTCATCTCCCATCTTAGCGAATGCCTCTGCCTGTGGGATTGTGCGTGGGAATCCATCTAAGAGATATCCGTTTGCGCAATCAGGCTTTGATAAACGCTCTTTGACGAGGGCACATGTCAAATCATCGCTTACGAGACCGCCAGCGTTGATGACGTCCTTGATCTTGTTTCCAAGTTCAGAACCGGAGGACATAGCCTCACGGAACATATCACCTGTTGAGATGTGTGGGATGTTGAAGTCCTTTGCGATCCAGACAGCGTGTGTTCCTTTACCCGCTCCTGGAGGACCCATGAGAATGATGTTAAGCATGTATTAGATTCCTCCCTGTGTTTGTTCGAAGCTCTTGCCGGCGAGAAGACCGTCGATCTGGTTGTTAACTTCGAGTGCGACACCAACGATAATGATGAGTCCTGTACCGCCGATAGCGAGGGATGTGTCATTACCGAAGACATTTGTCCAAACTAGAACTATTGGGAGAGCTGAGATGAAGCAGAGAGCAGCAGCACCGATGAAGGTGACGCGGTTCAATACTTTACCGACATATCTCTCGGTCTCTTTACCTGGACGGATGCCAGGGATATAAGATCCGTTCTTCTGGAAGTTGTCTGCGAGTGTTGCAGGATCGATTGTCATCTCTGCATAGAAGAATGTGAAGGCGATGATGAGGAATAAATAGATGAATAATCCCCAGTTCATCTCCCAGTGTGTGCCATCGAACCATGGCATTGTGAATGTGGAGTTGTAGTTGAATATCTTTAACCAGCCTGCATTTGCTGCATCTGCGGAGATAAAGCTCGCGATGATAGATGGAGCAGATAAGATGGAGGAGGCAAAGATGACCGGAATAACTCCGGCGCTATTGATCTTGATAGGCAAGAACGAGGCGCGTGCCATAGAGGCGGAGCTGCCACCCTTTCCTGCATGCTGGACAGGGATCTTTCTCTTGGAGAGTTCGACGAATACGACGAATCCAATGATGAAGACCATTGCCAAGATGTAGAGAGCGAACTGGAATGCGCCTTTGATCATCTCGCTTGAGCCATGTGCAACGTTGTTGCTGATCCATTTTGTCCAAGCTGTTGATAACTGGGTTGGGATGGATCTGACACAACCTGCAAAGATGATGACTGAGATACCGTTACCGATACCTTTTTCTGTGATCTGGTCACCTAACCACATCGTGAGCATAGCTCCGGCGAGGAGAATGGTAACGATGTAGGCGTATGTCCAGAAATTGGCGTCCAGTGTAAGGGAAATATACGAGCTGTTCTCCATTGTCTTGATGATACCGTAGCCTTGAACCGCTCCTAAAAGGAGAGTGAGGTATCTGGTAGCCATTTCGATCTTCTTACGGCCGTATTCACCTTGTTTGGATAATTCCGTTAAGGCAGGTAAAACGTCCTTGGAGAGAAGCTGAATAATAATCTGGCCTGTGATGTATGGCGAGACTCCGAGTGCGAAGATGGAGAAGTTCGATAGTGCTCCACCTCCGAGTAAGTCCATGATAGCTAATGCAGAACCACTAGCGTTGAGCTGTGATTTTAAGTTTGCTGCGTTAACCCCTGGAACTGTAATGGCCGCCCCGATCCTGATGACAAAGAGAATCATGACCGTGAAGAAAATACGGTTGACGATTTCTTTGTTTTTGAAGATCGAGACGAATTTTTTCATTACTTAATTACCTCAGTTGTGCCGCCTTTTGCAGCGATAGCATCTGCTGCAGACTTAGAGAAAGCGTGAGCCTTGACAGTGATGCTCTTTTCGAGTGTACCACTTCCGAGGACCTTGATTCCATCTAAAGCGTCTTTGATGATACCAGATTCGATTAAGAGTTCTGGTGTGATGACTGCACCGTCTTCAAACTTGTTGAGGACTGTGAGGTTGACAACTGCGTATGTCTTCTTGTTGATGTTCTTGAAGCCATATTTAGGAAGTCTACGAGCTAAAGGCATCTGACCACCCTCGAAGCCGTGCTTCTTTGTGTGTGCGTGAGCGCCCTGACCCTTCTGACCTTTACCAGCGGTCTTTCCGTTTCCGGTGCCGCGGCCCTGGCCTTTGCGGAAGTGTTCCTTCTTGGAACCTTCAACGACGACTAAATTTTCTAAGGATGTAGCCATTTTTATTTGCCTCCTTTAGTTTCGATACCACGAAGAGCTAAGACTTTCTCTTTGTTCTTGAGGTCCTGTAAGCCAGCGTGTGTTGCACGGATGACGTTGATAGCAGTACGTGATCCATAGACCTTTGAGACAACGTTCTTGATGCCGCAGAGTTCGAGGACAGCACGGACAGCGCCGCCAGCGACGATTCCTGTACCTTCAGGTGCTGGTTTGAGGAAGACACGGGTCTTACCGAATACGCCCCAAACTTCGTGAGCAATTGTTCCGCCCTTGACGATCTTGATGCCATAGGTCTTCTTCTTTGCCGCTGTAAGGGACTTTTTGATTGCGTCTGGAACTTCGACCGACTTAGCAAGTCCGAAGCCGTAGTGTCCTTTGCCATCACCGACAACGGTGAGAGCGTCGAAACGCATATGCTTACCACCTTTTGTTGTGGTTGAGATTCTGTTGATGTTTACAACACGATCTGTGAATTCATCTTCTTCACGTCTGAAGCCGCCACGGCCGCCACGTCTTTCACCTGGACGTCCTTTGCCAGCAAACTTACGTGATCCAGGACGCTCAGCGGATCTTGATCCCTGAGGGTCTCTGTTTGGGTTGCCAGTAGGATTGGACTTCTTTTCTTCTGCTGGAGCAGCAACGACAGTTTTATTTTCTTCCATTGTTTAATTCTCCTTAGAACTGGAGTCCTCCTTCTCTTGCGCCATCAGCGAGTGCTGCGACACGTCCATGATAGACATATCCGCCTCTGTCGAAGACGACTTTTGAAATTCCTGCAGCGAGAGCTTTCTTTGCGATGTCCTCGCCGACTTTAGCAGCAGCTTCGCAGTTGCCGCCATTTGCTAACTTAAGCTGAGTTGATGAGCTGGAAACTAATGTAGCTCCCTTAACATCATCAATGATCTGAGCTTCGATGTTCTTGTTTGAACGGAAGACGACAAGGCGTGGCATCTCTGCTGTGCCGTTGACTCTTTCGCGAACACGAGCGTGTCTTCTCTGACGAACGCTATTTCTTGATTCTGAAGTAATCATTGTCTATCCTCCTTTATTTCTTACCGCCTGCAGCGCGCTTACCGACCTTCTTGATCATCTTCTGGCCGACATAGTGGACGCCTTTGTTGCCATAGACATCTGGTCTATGTGCATCATAGATGCTAGCAGCTGTCTGGCCGACATCTTCTTTTGAGCAGCCTTCAACTGTGATGTGTGTTTCATCCTTGCAGGTGATCTTTGTGTATTTTCCGATTGGCTTTCTTTCGACCATGTGGGAGTAACCAAGGAACATAGTGACTGCGTCACCCTTCATAGATGCACGGTAACCTGTACCTGCGATCTCGAGTTCCTTCTTCCAACCTTCTGAAACGCCTTTGACTGCGTTTGTGAGGTTAGCTGCTGTTGTTCCGTGATCTTTCTGAGCCTGTCTCATGTTGTTTTCGTTAGCATTTAACTTAACATGAGCGACGCCATCAGCTACCTCGACGCTGACGTCCGCTGGGATGTGGACGCTTACTTCGCCTTTGGAGCCTTTAACGATGGCAACGTTACCGTTCAATTCGAGAGTAACGCCTGCTGGAAGAGCGATGGGTTTCAATCCAATTCTTGACATAAAATCTCTTCTCCTAAATTAAATTACCAAACATAGCAGAGGATTTCGCCACCGACGTGAGCCTTGCGAGCTTCTGAGTCTGTGAGGATGCCCTTGCTTGTTGAAACGATAGCGATGCCTAAGCCCTTAAGAACCTTTGGAAGCTTTTCGCATTCGACGTGGATTCTAAGACCTGGCTTTGAAATCTTCTTTAAACCTGAGATAACGCGCTCGCCATTTGCGCCGTATTTGAGGTTGACTGTGAGGGTCTTCTTGACACCTTCACCTTCGATTGTGAATTCGCTGATATAGCCTTCTCTCTTGAGGATGCGTGCGATTTCAGCTTTCATTTTGCTGTTAGGCATGGAAACAGTCTCGTAGCGAAGTGCGTTAGCATTTCTGATACGTGTTAACATGTCTGCGATTGGATCTGCGTTCATTTTTCTGTCTCCTTCCTTAATTACCAGCTTGCTTTCTTCATGCCTGGAATTTCGCCCTTATAAGCTAATTCTCTTAAGCAGATACGGCATACTCCGAATTTTGAGAGAACACCGTGAACTCTGCCGCAGCGTGAGCAACGTGTATATTCACGAACTTTGAATTTCTGAGGTCTGGACTGTTTGACCTTTAATGATGTTTTAGCCATTGTTCTAGATCTCCTTATTTCTTGAATGGCATACCGAGCATTTCTAATAATGCGTATGCTTCTTCGTCTGTATTTGCGGTTGTGACGATGACAACGTCCATACCGCGAACCTTTGCAACTTTATCGTAGTCGATTTCAGGATAGATTAACTGTTCCTTGACACCGAGTGTGTAGTTGCCGTGTCCGTCGAATGCGTTCTTTGAAACGCCACGGAAGTCTCTAACACGTGGGAGAGAGATTGAGACGAGCTTATCATAGAACTCATACATTCTTTCGCCACGGAGAGTGACCTTGCAGCCGATTGCCTGGCCTTCACGAAGTTTGAAGGTAGCGATTGACTTCTTTGCCTTTGTAACGACTGGCTTCTGACCAGCGATGATTGTTAAGTCATTGACTGCGTCTTCGAGAGCCTTTGCGTTCTGTGTTGCATCTCCGACACCCATGTTGATGACGATCTTGACGAGTTTTGGAGCCTGCATTGGGGTTGTGTAGCCGAACTTCTTTGTGAGAGCAGGAACTACTTCATTCTTGTAATAGGTTTTGACTCTATTTTCTGCCATTTTTCATTCCTCCTTCTTATTTCTGTTCGAGAGATTCGCCCTTTGCGTTAACACGAATCTTCTTTCCGTCGACGACCTTGTGGTGGACGCGGGTAGCTTTCTTTGTTTTTGGATCAAGGATTGCAACGTTTGATGCGTCGATTGGGCAATACATGTCTAAGACTGTGCCTTCGCCGCCGTTTGCACCCTTTTTGTGTTTCTTGTGGACATTGACGCCCTCAACAACGACCTTATTGAGCTTTGGGAATGCCTTCTGGACGATTCCGACTTTGCCCTTGTCGCTTCCGGAGAGGACGATGACTTTATCACCAGTTTTGATGTTCATTGTCTATTCCTCCTGATTATAAGACCTCTGGTGCAAGGGAGATGATCTTCATATATCCCTTATCACGGAGTTCACGGGCAACTGGTCCGAAGACACGTGTGCCGATTGGGTTTCCTTCGCCGTCGATGATGACAACTGCGTTGTCGTCGAATGCGATGCAGGATCCGTCTTTACGAGCTACTGCGCGCTTTGTACGGACGATAACTGCGTGGACGACCTGTCCTTTTTTGATCTTACCACTTGGGATAGCATCCTTGACTGCGCAGAGGACGACATCACCGATTGTGGATGATTTCTTGTGGGAACCACCATACTGGTGGAAGATGCGAACTAACTTCGCACCGGAGTTGTCTGCTACGACAAGATTTGACTCATTCTGAACCATATCTTATTCTCCTTCCTTAGCTTCGAGTGCTGCTTCGACTGCTGCAACATCATCTGTGACAGCTTTCTGGTCGATTGAGACTAATCTGAAGCGTTTTAATTTTGAGAGTGGACGGCAGCCTGCGATTGTGACGACGTCACCGAGGTTTGCTTCGTTGTTCTCATCGTGTGCATAGTACTTCTTAGCGTACTTAACACGCTTTGTGTAAAGGGGATCATTTCTCTTTGTTGCGACTTCAACGATGATTGTCTTGTTCATCTTTGTTCCGACAACTGTTCCCTTGAAAGTGTTTCTTGTATTTCTTTCCATGGTGATCTCCTTTCTTATCTTGCGATCTGAAGCTCTTTTTCACGCTTCACTGTTTCTGCTCTAGCGATATCCTTACGGACATTGTGGAGCTCGTTTGGTGTTTCGAGGGTGCCAACTGCAGCTTTCTGCTGGAGGTCGAACTGCTTCTGGTGAAGCTCTGCGATTCTAGCGTCAAGCTCTGCAATTGTGAGTTCTCTAAGTTCTTTAACTGTCATGGCTTAGTCCTCCTTTCCAACAACTTTGCAGTTGATTGGAAGCTTGAAGGCTGCCTGTCTTAATGCGTTCTTTGCGATTTCGTCTGCGACGCCATCGATTTCGAATAAGATGCGGCCTTTCTTAACGACTGCTACCCATCCTTCTGGAGATCCTTTACCAGAACCCATTCGGACTTCAGCAGGCTTCTTTGTTTTAGCAAGGTGAGGGAAGATTCTGATCCAAATCTTTCCTGCACGGTCTGTATATCTTGATAAGACCTTACGAGCTGCTTCGATCTGATGATCGGTGATGTATGTGCCTTCTTCAGCCTGGAGGCCCCACTTACCAAATGCAACGAAGTTACCTTTGGTTGCGATTCCTTCATAGCTTAATCCATGAGGACGGCGATATTTAACACGCTTTGGCTGTAACATTATCTTTTTCCTCCCTCTGGCTTAGCTGCTTTTTTAACCAAGCTCTTGTTTGTTGATCTGCAGATCCAAACCTTGACGCCGATGCGTCCATACTCAGTAGCTGCTGGAACTGCTGCGTAGTCGATGTCTGCACGATAGGTCTCGAGTGGGACAACGCCCTCTTTGTAACCTTCACGTCTAGCGATTTCAGCACCGCCTAAACGTCCCTGGCACTGGGTCTTGCAACCTTCTGCGCCAGCTTTTCTCATTCTCTGAAGAGCTTTCTTCTGAGTTGATCTGAATGACTGTCTGTTTTCGAGTTCAGATGCGATCCACTTAGCAATTAATGTTGCGTCGAGATCTGGGTCCTTAACCTCAACAACTTTGAGGGAGACCTCACCTGACTTGACGACTTTCTTAAGAGCTGCAACTGCTGCATTGACGTTTGTGTCATCCTGTCCAAGGAATGCACCTGGACGTGCAACATATGCGACGACTGAGACGTTAGCGCCCTTGTCGTTCTTTGTTCTTGCGATGTCGATGTGTGAGACCATAGCGACTTTGAGCATTGGCTCTAATGTGCTACGGATTTTGATATCTTCGTTAAGGAACTTTGCGAAGTCCTGATTGGAAGCATACCAGCTAGCGTTCCAACCACGGTTGACGCCAACTCTAAGACCTACTGGATTAACTTTCTGTCCCATTGTGTTTCCTCCTTACTTTCTTTCCTTAACTGTTACGCGGATGTGCGCGCTTCTCTTTACTAATCCTGAAGAAGATCCTTTACCTCTTGGCATGAATCTCTTCATCTTGATGCCATCTCCAACCTGGATTTCTGCAACGTAGAGCTTATCTGCGTTGAGGTGGAAGTTGTGAGTTGCATCTGCTGCTGCAGCTTTGATGACTTTTGCAACTGGTGCGCTAGCTGCCTTGTTGACATTAGCGAGGATTGCAAGAGCTTCATCAACGTCCTTGCCTCTGACGAGGTCAGCGATTAAGCGGACTTTACGAGGAGTTGTTCTGACGTCTTTAGCGACAGATGTTGCCTCTGTAACTGCTGGTTTAGCAGGCTTGACTGGTTCAGCTTTGACTTCTGCCTTTGGAGCAGCCTTCTTAGCTGGAGCTTTCTTAGCAGCTGGTTTCTTTGCTGCTGGCTTTTCTTCGACAACTGCTGGAGCAGCTTCTTCGACTTTTTCAGCCTTTGGAGCAGCTTTCTTTGTTGTTGTCTTCTTAGCAGCTGTTGAAGTTGTCTTCTTAGCAGCTGTTTTCTTAGGAGCAGCTTTCTTAGCAGCTGTTTCTTCTGTTGCTTCTGCAGCGACAGCTTTTTTCTTTGTTTCTGCCATTATCGTTTACTCCTTATCTCTTTCCCTTGTCACCAGCGTTGTTGCCGTGGTGTCCTGGGAAGTTACGTGTTGGTGCGAATTCACCTAACTTATGTCCGACCATATCTTCTGTGACATAGACGGTGATGTGTTCCTTGCCGTTATAAACAGCGAAGGTGTGTTCGACGAATGCTGGATAGATGGTCGAACGACGTGACCATGTTTTGATGATCTCTTTCTTTCCTGCCTTATCGAGAGCGTCAACCTTCTTTAAGAGGTATGCGTCTACGAATGGTCCTTTTTTGCTAGAACGTGACATAGTTCGATCTCCTTTCCTTATTTGCCGTTTCTACGTCTCACGATGAGCTTTGTAGAAGCTTTCTTGTTATGGCGTGTCTTAACACCCATAGCTCTCTTACCCCATGGGGTACGTGGTGCATCACGTCCAACTGGACACTTACCTTCACCACCACCGTGAGGGTGATCACATGGGTTCATTGCTGAACCACGGACTGTTGGTCTGACACCCATGTGTCTGACCTTACCGGACTTACCAACGTTGACTAAGCTATAGTCTTCGTTGCCGACTGATCCGATTGTTGCACGGCAAACGCCGAGAACTTTTCTCATTTCGCCAGAAGCGAGTCTTAACATGACATACTTGCCTTCTGAACCAAGTACCTGAGCACTTGTTCCAGCAGCACGGCACATCTGACCGCCCTTAGCTGGCTTTAATTCAATGTTATGAACGACAGAACCATCTGGGATGTTTCTTAATTCGCAGCAGTTACCGATCTTGATATCTGTTGCTTCGCCTGAGACGATCTTGTCTCCGACCTTTAATCCTTTTGGAGCGAGGATGTAACGCTTCTCACCATCTGTATAGTTGATTAAGCAGATGAATGCTGTTCTGTTTGGATCGTATTCAAGTGTAGCGACTGTGCCGACGACACCATCTTTATTACGCTTGAAATCGATGATTCTGTAGCGGTTCTTGTTGCCACCGCCGATGTGACGGCAGGTGATCTTTCCTGTATTGTTGCGGCCACCTGTATGTTTCTTAGGTGCGAGCAATGACTTTTCAGGAGCTACTTTGGTTAATTCGCTATAATCCATTGTCGACATTGCGCGACGAGCTGGAGTATATGGGCGATATGTTTTAATTGCCATTTTCTTTCTCCTATAGTGGATGCTTTATAAGTAATTGATACTTAACGGTGTTTCCTTACTCTTTGAAGAAGTCAACTGCGCTTCCTTCTGCGAGGGAGACGATTGCCTTCTTATATCCGCCGACGAAGCCTTTATAACGGCCGCCGCGTGATTTTTCCTTAGCGTTGACTGTGACGATCTTGACGTCGACAACCTTTGCCTGATAGAGACGCTCGAATGCGTCCTTGATCTCAATCTTGTTTGCAAGAGGAGCAACTTTGACGGTGATCTTATTCTGAGCATCGAGAAGTGCATAGCTCTTTTCTGTGAAGATTGGAGCGAGGATGACTTCGTAGTCGTGAGCTGTTGGAGCTGCGAATGTAGCTGCCTTTGTCTCTGCGACTGGCTCTGCTTTAACTGCTTTCTTTGCCATTATTTAAGTCCTCCTTCAATGAATTTGACGTCTTCTTTTGCGATAACGACGACGTTTGCATTTAAGACATCATAGACGCTGACGTTGCCGAGGCCTAAGAGTGTGACGTTGTCGAGGTTCTGTGCTGAGTAGACGAGGTTGACGTCCTTCTCACCATAGACGATTGCGACTTTGCCTTCTGCCTTGATTGCGTTTAATGCAGCAACGACATTCTTTGTTGAGATAGCCTCAAGAGCGAGTGAATCGACAACGATTAACTTCTTCTCAGCGACTTTCTGAGATAAGACGGTCTTCATCGCGAGTGCGTGAGCCTTCTTATTTTGAGAGACGGTGTAATTCTGGTTTCCGTCTGGTCCGAAGACCTTACCACCGCCAACCCAGATTGGGGAACGGCTTGAACCAGCTCTAGCACGGCCTGTGCCTTTCTGTCTCCATGGCTTCTTGCCACCGCCACTAACTTCGTGACGCTTTTTTGTTTTTGCAGTTGCCTGACGTGCGTTTGCTAACTGAGTAACGACTGCATCGTGGACTGGCTGCTCATTTGCATCGGTAACACCGAATACAGATGCTGAGACCTTGACGTCTCCGACTTTTTCTCCAGCGAGGGAAACGACTGGAAGAGTGATTTTCTTATCTGCCATTTTCGTTATTCTCCTTTCTGGTAGTTAACGAGTGCCTTAACTTCTGGCTTGCCCTTCTGTGTGAGGACTGCGCTTCTGATCATAACTAATGACTTCTTTGCGCCTGGGATGCCACCCTTGACAAGGATGTAACCCTTTTCGCTGTTTGACTCGATAACAGTAATGTTCTGGACAGTGCACTGTCTTGGTCCCCAGTGGCCTGACATAAGCTTTCCTGGGATGACTCTGTTGTTGCAACGGCCATTGTTTGCTAATGAACCGATCTGTCTGTGGTAACCGGAACCATGTGCCTTAGGGCCGATGTGCTTTCCGTATTTCTTGATGACGCCGCTGTAGCCATGGCCCTTTGTTGTGCCGATGACGTCGACGACTTCTCCTGCAGCGAAGATTCCGCAATCGATTGTCTCACCGACATTCTTTGCATAAACTTCGTCGCCTTTAAGCTCATAGATGTATTTCTTTGGGCTTACGCCGGCTTTCTTGAAGATTCCGAGCTCACACTTGTTAGCTCTCTTCTCTGCCTTGTCTTCATATCCGATTTGGATTGCTTCATAACCGTCTTTTTCATTTGTTTTCTTTGCGATGACGGTGTTAGGCAAGACCTCAATAACAGTGACTGGATACATTGTTCCGTCTGCTGCGAAGACTTCAGTCATGCCCATTTTTCTTCCGATGATGGATTTCATGATGATTTGGTCCTCCTATTACTTTGCTGTGACATCAATGTCGACTCCAGCTGGAAGATCAAGTCTTCTGATCTGGTCAACTGTTTCCTTCTTTGGATTAACGATGTCGATTAATCTCTTGTGAGTGCGGATTTCGAATTGTTCGCGAGCATCCTTGTACTTGAAGGTTGCACGAAGAATTGTGTAAACCTGCTTTTCGGTTGGGAGTGGGACTGGTCCGACAACTCCGGCGCCTGTGGTTTTGGCCACTGCGATGATCTTCTCAACTGCGACGTCGAGGATCTTGTGGTCGTAAGCTTGCAATCTGATACGCAAGACTGTTTCTTTCGCCATGAATTTTCCTCCTGTGATTTTCTTCTGGCTTGTTAGTGAGTGTTCCATCCGAGTTTCCTGACGTCCCCCTTCGCCGACAACGGCTCTAGGTGTGTCAGCAACATCGAACTTCAACGCACACGCCAACGGTTAGGACTATACACGCATAGATATAGTCGGTCAACACTTTTTAATAAAAAGAGCGCTTTTTTGATGAATTTCCTTTGAGCAACATAAAAATTTCGGTTTAAAAAGTACTAATCCATTGTGCACGGTGCACAGTTTTGTATCTCAACATGGTTAAAAATACTTGATTAAGCAACCATGAAAAAAGGAGGTTATTCGCCCCCAGATTCCTTTAATTTTTCCTTTTGCAGGTATCCACCATATGATATCTGACATCCACAATATTGCTGGTTATAGAGCTCGTAATGGAGCCTCAATTCCCTTGCCTTATCAATGCCGGCGTTCTTCTTGAAGTCGCTATAGAAGTACTTGCATCTGGTGTGTTCTGCCTCAAGTTTTTTGCCGATATTATTCATGATTTGAGAGTCTTTTTGACGTGATATCGTCATGACCGTCGTGAAGTAATCAAAGCCGTTTTTCTCGGCGTAATCATAAGCGCCCCTCATGCGTTTTTCATAGCAGAGTTGGCACCTGATTCCACCCTCACGGAGATCCTGGTAAGGAAGAAGATCTTTCATGTATCCAGGGTTATCATATGGTTCCACTATGATATTAATATCATAACCATAATCTCTTTTATAACATTCCAACAGTTTTTTTAGTTCTTCAAGACGTCTAGAATACTCTTCAAATGGGTAGATATTTGAGTTGTTAAAATAAATCGTTACATCGAAATGCGGGCACAAAAAAGTAAGAGGAAAGCATGAGCACGGGCCGCAGCAAGCGTGCAGTAAAAGCTTAGGCTTAACCCCCGCCTTAAGCCCTTCTATTTCTTGAAGGCTGACAAGGTAATAGTTTGTCTTTTTTGGAGGGGTTTTAATCCTGGTCATTTTTCGAGTAGTCGTATTTTCCATAGATGAACATTGAATCCCCGAAACTGAAGAACCTATATCTCTCCTTCACAGCTTCTTCATAGCAGTGAAGTGTCCAATGTCTGCCCATAAAGGCAGAGACGAGCATGACTAGAGTGCTCTTCGGCAGGTGGAAATTGGTTATTAAGCAGTCCACAGCCTTATATTCGTATCCAGGCTGAATAAATATGCATGTTGCATCTTTATCGGCCTTAAATGTGCCAAATTTCTTATAAACGGACTCAAGAGTTCTAACGGATGTTGTGCCAATCGCGATGATTCTGCGGCCTTCTGCTTTTGCCTTGTTAAGCGTGTTGGCGGCTTCCTCTGACATCTCATATGTCTCTGAGTGCATAACATGATCTTTTGTGTCTGTTACTTTTACGGGTCTAAATGTTCCAAGACCAATATTTAAAGTGACATCCACCACTTCAATGCCCATTGATTGAATCTTTTCGAACAATTCTTTGGTGAAATGGAAGCCTGCTGTAGGAGCAGCGCTGCTACCAGGCACCTTTGCATAGACCGTTTGATAGTCATCGTTGTTGGAGCACTGAGTCTTGATGTATGGAGGTAAAGGCATTTTCCCAAGCTTATCCAAAACCTCGAGGAAAATACCATCATATATGAATCTCATGTGGCGAATGCCCTCAGGGAAAACGTCAACGCATTCGCATTTTAATTCTCCGTTTCCGAAAGAGCAGATTGTTCCCGGTCTAACCGAGTGAGCGTTGCCAACAAGGCATTCCCATGTGTCGTTTTCAAGTTGTTTGAGGAGCAAAACCTCTACCTTACCTTTGGTAGCCTCTTTAACTCCTATAAGCCTCGCAGGAATGACTTTTGTGTTGTTTCTGACCAAAACATCGCCAGGCTTTAGATAGTTAACAATGTCAAAGAAGCGTTTATGTTCAATTGTCTTGTGTTCTCTATCCACAACCAAAAGACGGCATTCATCTCTAACTGATGATGGAGATTGGGCGATTAGTTCTTCTGGGAGTTCAAAATCAAATAGCGAGATATCCATTAGAATCCCCTCTCGTCTCCGTATTTAGCCAAGACTTCATCCTTGTATTCTTGGAATCTGTCTTCTTTGATCGCTTCTCTAGCTCCCTCAACGATCTTGATTAAGAAACGGATATTGTGGATGCTGTTGAGACGCTTTCCAAACTCTTCGTTACAAACGAACAAGTGATGGAGATACGCTTTCGTGTAATTGCGGCAAGTATAGCAATCGCACTCTGGATCAAGCAGAGTGAAATCTCTCTTGTATTCAGCGCCTTTGATGTTGACTCGTCCGTGTGAGGTCATCAAAGCACCGTGTCTAGCGAGTCTAGTTGGCAAGACACAGTCGCACATATCGATTCCTCTTTCATATCCGCCAAGGATGTAATCAAGCGAACCGACGCCCATTAAATATCTTGGCTTATCTTCTGGCAAATATTTGATGGCGTAATCGATCATCTTAAAGCAAACATCTTTAGGCTCTCCGATAGAAGTTCCGCCAATCGAATATCCCGGGAAGTCCATCTTTGCGAGTTCCTGAGCGCAATAGCCTCTGAGGTCTTCGAATTCACCGCCCTGGACAATACCGAAAAGAGCCTGATCTTCTCTAGTGTGTGCCTCTAGTCCACGTTTAGCCCATCTAAGGGTTCTTTCAGTTGACTTCTTGGCATATTCGTATGAGACAGGGTATGGAATGCATTCATCGAATGACATTATTATGTCCGCTCCGATTGCTTCTTCAATTTTGATAACGGATTCTGGAGTGAAAAGTTCCTTATCTCCGTTGTAGTCGTTTCTAAACTCAACGCCCTGTTCGGTGATTTTTCTTTGAGACTGCAAGGAAAACACCTGGAAGCCTCCAGAGTCTGTAAGCATCGGTCCGTCATACTTCATGAAGTTATGTACGCCGCCTGCCTCTTTAACGATGTCTTCACCAGGTCTTAGATGAAGGTGATATGTGTTAGCAAGGATTACGCCTGAACCCATCTCTTTAATTTCCTCTGGAGAGAGAGTTTTAACGGTGGCTAAAGTACCAACAGGCATAAACATAGGAACCTCAACATCTCCATGAGGAGTATGAAGGATTCCGTATCTGGCTTTTGTTTTTTTGTCGACGTGTTTAATTTCTAAATAAAAGTTCTTTTTTTCCATACGTTGAGATTGTACGACTAATTAGTCGAAATTACCATCTCGCAGCAAGGTGTCTACTTGGTTCTAAGTAGTTCATGAACGCTTTATTCTTGGAGAGAAGAATCCACAGAATATAGCCCACAATCATGACCGCAAACTCACCTGCAGCAACATATCCTGCGGTGATGAAAAATTCTGTCAATGATTCAAAGCCGAAAACGAAGTAAAGCTCCGCTCCGACAACGAAAGCGTTAACAACTGTTGGGAATAAAGTTGCAACCGCTAATCTAGGTGAGCAATAGGCGCATCCAACTGCTGCGATTAATGTTGCTAAAGTTCCGAATACCATATCCCAAGCACCTAAAGTTGAAGGGATATTGGCCAGGAATGTTCCGATTGTGACTCCGATTATGAAGTCAGGTCTCCAGAAGCACAAGAGAACCAAAACCTCAGAGATTCTGAACTGGATTTCTCCATAAGCAAAGCTTCCAAGAGCGATTGTTAAAACAAAATAGATCGCCGCGACTATAGCATTCTCGACGATCTTCTTAGTTAAATTTTTGGTCATAACACGACCTCCTTGTTTTTTATACGTGGTTCAGAGGATAGAACACGTTTCTAAGTTTTTGCTCCGAGATGATAACACTAAGCACTAACAATGTGTATCCTTATTTTTCAAAATCTCTGCTAAACCGCCTTGAGCAGTTTCTTTATATTTGTCAGAAAGGGAATCTCCGGTAATTTTCATTGCAGAAACGACGTTATCAAAGGAAACCTGGTTGATTCTAAGAGGCGCAATGTATTTAGCATAAAGGAACGCGTTATACGCACGTAACGCCCCCATGCCGTTTCTTTCGATGCAAGGGATGACGACGAATCCGTCAACAGGATCACAACTGAGACCGAGGAAATGTTCCATCGCGCACTCTGCAGCGTACTCAATTTGATATAAAGAATTTCCGTCAATATATGCAAGAGCCGCAGCAGCCATTGAACTAGCGGTTCCAATCTCCGCTTGGCACCCACCAATCGAGCCTGCAATCGATGCGTTTTGCTTAACGATATTTCCAATCATTCCCGCAACATATAATGAGTCTCTTAACTTTTCTAACGTCTTGCCACAGTACTTATAACCATAATAAAGTACGGATGGAAGGACACCTGAAGAACCGCATGTCGGCCCTGTTACGACCTCGCATCCTGTAGCACTATTCTCGGCAACCGCGTATGCGAAAGCGGTGATAAGCATTTCTCTTCTAGCCTCAACCTCTTCAATCTTAAGAGCAACCTTTTCAATGTCTCCAGCACATCTAAAGTATTGGAGGCGCGGATTATTGTTTGTGAGTATCTGTCCAGTTCTCTTTAGTCCATCTTCTATGCTCTTGAACATGGTTTTTAAAATGATCATCAATTCGTCGTCTGTGTTGTGTTTTTCAAAAGCAAGGCACAAATCTTTAATAGAAGATATATTGTTTTCCTTCATATAATCCTTAACCGAGGAAAAATCTTTGAATGGGTAAACATCCGGTTCGTTGACAGATAAGTCATCTGGGGATGAAATTTCTCCTCCGCCCAATGAATAATATGTGTTCTTATAAGTGTAATTCTCCTCAAATGAATGGTATTCAAATTCCATTTTTAGAGGGTGTTCGGTTGGTTCCAATGGCTTAAGATGAAATCTAACGTTATACCCTTCAAGGACAGATGCTATAGCATTCTGCGTTTTATGTCCTCCGCCAGTAAACGCTAAAGACCCATATAATGAAACATCGATATCTCCTTTATCCTCTGTTAAAAGCTTGCGAAATGCTTTTGCGCAATTTGAAGGGGCGATTGTGTGAGATGAGGATGGCCCTGGTCCGATTCTGAATAATTTTGTGATGGATTTCATAAAAAATTGACTAAATTTATAAATTTCAAACACAATCATATAAGCAAAATAAAATTTTGCCTATATTTTTTATAACAATGTAATTATCATTTAAAAGTATGCGAACAATGATTGTCCTATCGGCACTGCCAGGAAGCGGAAAAAGCACCTGGAGTAACAAATTCTCAGCTGAACACAAAAATACACATATCATCAGTTCTGATGAGATAAGAAAAGAGTTCTATGGATCTGTCAGCTGTTTCAAAAACGAACCACTCGTGTGGCAGACTTTCTTAGATAGGCTCAATTCTTACTCGAACTCCGAAGATGATGTCTACGTGATAGCAGACGCGACAAACCTTCAGAACAAATACCGCAAGTACTATCACGAGATGACTCCTGGTTACGATAAGCACATATTGGTGTTGTTCGATATACCATATGAAATATGTCTCCTCCAGAACAAAATGCGTTCAGCAGAGAGAGTCGTTCCTGAACACGCGATGGAAAGGCTGAGGAGAGAGATGCAAGAACCATCCAAAGAAGTTATTGAGTTGTACGATGAAGTGATCCGCGTCACAGATATCGCTAAATCATTGCAAAAATAAGAAAAAGCGCCTCGTCATCTGGAGGCGCTTTTCGTTAGTCTAGATTATTTAGATTTCTTCTTGTTAGGAAGAGCGACAGCTGCAAGTCCAAGGCAGAGAACTGCGATACCGAAGACGATAAGCATGATTGAGAATGGTGTTCCCCATTTGATATCCGCTAACTTGCCGACGAACTTGTTTCCGATGATGAAGACCTTTTCGTCTTTCCATGTGAAGTTGAGAACTGCAAGGGTGATCATGTCTGCGCCTGCAACTAAAGAAGAAGCGCAAACTGCAAGTGTGCTTGCCTTTGCTAAGCCCTTCTTAGAAGTGAGCATTGAAACAATTGAAGCAGCTAAGATTGCAGCGCCGATGATAGCGACTGCAAAGAGCTGGATGTTAACCTTTCCGACGTTCATAGCCTGAACGTTTGCAGGGAGAAGGAAGATTGCTGATAAAACTGGGA
The DNA here is from genome assembly GCA_024408235.1 of Bacilli bacterium. Lineage (GTDB taxonomy): Bacteria > Bacillota_I > Bacilli_A > RFN20 > CAG-826 > UBA4951. The sequence continues at coordinate 47,815 of JAKSVF010000004.1, read as the reverse complement.
GAACGAATAAAGGAGCGCCAACGCCAACACCGGCAAGAGATAACTTAGCGATGAGTGGAGTTGCATCTTTTCCATCGAATAATTTGACTGTTGGAATGTTGACAGCAATTAAGAGGCCGATAGCCAAGAGTAAGCACATGACGATGATGAACCAGATGTTTGCTTCACCAGAGATCATGCCGAAGAATAATCCACCGTTTAAGATGAAGAAGATTGCTGCAATCCAGCCTTCTGCAATGAAAGCTGAGAATGAGTTAACGACATCTGAATCGTTTCCGCCTCTGATAGCCTTAACTGCATCAAGAACACCTTTGCAGGCAACTGTTGCAAGGCTGATACCAAGGACCGCCAACTCAAGATAGAAAACAAATGAGCTGGAGATGAGTGATAAATTAGCAGAGAACTCAGCGTAGATGCTGCTACCGCTGAAGAATCCAGGAACAACGAATGCTCCAAAGTAAATTCCTAACGCTGCGAAAGCGAGGAAAACTAATGTGTGAAAAACCAAACATAAGGTTTTCGAAGTGTTGGTATATTTCATAACTAACCTCTCAAAACCGCCGCACGAAAGTGAAAGCGACGCTCAATAATTAAATGCTATTCGATTTTAATAGTCAAATTATAAATTTGGAAAATGCTCCTTACTCAGATGCCAATAATGCGCTCAAAAGTGCCCATGAAAGGTTAAAACCCCCGCAAATTCCATCTATATTGAGTGATTCTCCAATAAAATAAATGCCTTTTTCATTTTTTGATTCGAGGTTAGAAGTGAGATTTTTGATGTCGATTCCACCGATGGTTACCTGCGATGAGTCGAAGTCATAAACATCTTTTATCGTGAATGATATGTTCTTCAACGCATGTGCCCAGTACTCTGGAGATTGTTTTTGATCCCTTGGCAAAAGATAGTTAATCATCTCTAGAGAAACAAAACCAAGCATGTATTCTTTGCTCACTTTTGAAGATGATTTAATGAGACTCAAAAGCTCTTCCTCTTTATATTCCGGAAAAAGATCAACATGCAATTTTGCGTCATCAATGTTCGAATATGATCTGGCATATCTAGATTCAATATTAAAGATCACGATGCCAGAAATGCCGTCATCCTTGAAAAGGATTTCGCCCTCTTCTTCATATGTCTTCTTGCCATTGATCATTAAAGAAACTGAAGCCCTGTGTCTCTGTCCAGAAATGGACTTGACCTTCTCCTTTAAAATGATTGGGCACAGGCCAGGAATCAATGGATTGATATCATAACCATGTCGAGCTATCTCATTAAAGATTTCTCCATCGCTCCCAAGCTTAGGAGATGAGGCACCGCCAGTAGAGAAGACAACTCTATCAAACGGCCCTTTATCATTAAGATAATAGCCGTCCTTTTTCTTTTTATAAGACGTTATTGTTGTTCCTAAAGATAATTTGACATCTCTATCATCCAAAAGCCTTAAAAGCTGATTTAGATAGTTTTTAGCACTATAAGAAAGCGGATAAACAAGCTCATCCTTTTTGAGGAGAGGAATTCCCCATTTATAAAATACAGACTCCAAATACTCATATGGGTATTTGTCTAACGCTGGCTTAAGAGTGGAAACGTCATTGAAGTGTTCTGGCCTAATCGATGAATTCAAAAGATTGCAGTGCCCATTTCCTGTTGCAAGGATCTTTCTGCCGGCCTTGAGTTCCTTTTCGAAGATGATGATATTGTCTTCTTTATGTCTCTCTTTTCTTAATAAGGAGTAATAGATTCCAGAAGCTCCCGCTCCCACTACTGCGATGTTCATATGCTATATATTACGCATTTCTTGCCAATTTTTCATTTTTTCCTTTATTCAAAGACACAATATGTGGATAATAAGCCGCTATGAAAAAACTCATTCTTGTATGCGGACCAGCAGCGATTGGAAAAAGTACCTTCTGCAAAAAATACCAAGAAGGTCACAAAGATGAAGATGTCAGAGTCGTTGCAGCCGACGAAGTAAGAAAAGATATATGCGGTTCTTATAAAAACTTTCCACCGGATAAGAATATGAAGCCTATCTATGAAAGAATGATAGAGATTATTAAGAACTTGTATGCCACGGTTGATAATCTGACGGTCATGTTAGACACAACGATGCTATACGATGGATTGAGGTTATATTTCATTGAGCAGCTACCAATGTTTGAATATAAAGCCTTATATCTTCTTAAGCTCCACGATTACAACATCTGTCTAATCAGAAACAAGCAAAGAATAGAAGAGAAATGGGTCCCAGAAGATGTAATCATATCAATGGCAAAAAACTACAAAGACCCAGCAAAATCCACAATAGAAAAATTCAACGAATATAGAGAATTCTATGTAGATTAGAAAGAAAACGCCCGATTTGGGGCGTTTTTCAATGTTATCTTACTTAACTGCGGTGCCTGATTCTTCTCTTTCGTTGATGGCTTCGTTGACCATCTTCCAGGCTTTTTCCTTGTTCATCTTGTGCTGGCCAGGACCAAATGTTTTCTCGAGTTCTTCGTGGAAGATTCTCTTGAACGATTCAATGGTAACAAGCTGTGGTTCTTCTTCCTTAACCTCTTCAACAACAGGCTCTGGTTCAGGATCGGAGACAATCTGATGAATCTCTTCTTCTTTCTTAGGCGCTTTGAAGATGATGAGTTTTCTAGTTAAGTAGTTGTAGATCATCGTGACAACTGTCTTAACTGCAAAGATAGCAACGAAACACCAGAAGGCCAAACCACCCTCGGTGAATAATGTCGTCCAAGAAACCTGAGTGACATCGTAAGAAATGCCAACAGACCAAACAGTGTCGCAAAGGAATACACCGCCCTCCTGAACTCCTAAACCGATTAATAGGCCGAGGAATCCAAGACCAACGTATGTCCAGAATGACTTTGCGGATTTGGTGTTGATCTTTTTATCAACATTCTGGAATACCCAGAGACGAGATAATGCAAAGTTGACGACGGTTGATACAGCGAATGCAACGATGATTGCAACTGCGAATGCTGCATAGAATGGCCAAACAGCCGCTTCTAAATCCGGTGTCTTAATGAATAAATCGTAGACCTTGAGCAATCCGAACTGACATCCGAAATCAACAAGTGTGCATAAAACACCAGTTATCACGAAACGAACGAGTTCTCTGAACACGGATTTTTTCTTTTTCGTCTTTTTAGCATCAATTGCTTTTTCAGCTGCATCTGCTTCAACAATGGTTGCGCTTCTCTTTTCTTCGACGCTGAGAGAAACGTCTTCGGAGGTCTCAATAGCCTTGGCTTCAACCTCAACAGCGGTATCTTTTTTCTTTTTCATATTTGTAATTCTATCAAATTGTTATTAGAGTTGGTCAATTTCTTTCAAGAAATCCTGACTGCTTGCATCGCTTGGCATCCTCCAATCGCCTCTTGGAGAGATGGCAACGGTGCCAACTTTTACCCCATCAGGTAAGCAACTTCTCTTGAACTGATTCATGAAGAATCTGCGATAAAACTCCCTCAACCACTTCTTTATAGTCGCGTCATCATATACATCACCGTGGGCCTGTTTCGTTATGTAAAACAGTTTCTTTGGGCCATAGCCATTTCTTAAGAAATGGAATATGAAGAAATCATGTAACTCATAAGGGCCAATTTTATCCTCAGTCTTTTGCTCAATCTGGCCATCTTTACCAGTAGGCAATAACTCAGGGCTGATAGGTGTGTCGATGATGTCCAATAGAGGTCTTTTAGCTTCTTCATGCATGAGGGCATATCCATGGCATAAATATCTGACTAAAGTTTTAGGAATTGATGCATTTACACCATAATTTGACATGTGGTCCCCGTTATATGTGCACCAGCCGAGACATAATTCAGATAAATCTCCGGTTCCGATCATGAGAGCATTCAAATCGTTCGCAAGATCCATTAGAACCTGGGTTCTCTCTCGAGCCTGAGCGTTCTCGTAAGTCACGTTATGGTTTTCTTCATCATGACGAATGTCTTTCAAATGCTGCAAGACAGAGGCTTTGATATTAACCTCATCAAATGTGACGCCTAAACAATTAGCTAAATCAAGAGCGTTGTCATGAGTTCTACTAGAAGTGCCAAATGCAGGAAGAGTAACTGCGTATATTCCCTTAAGGTCATATTTCAATTTTTTAAATGCCTCTACAGTGACAAGTAATGCAAGGGTGGAGTCAAGTCCGCCAGACAAGCCGATAATCGCTCTAGTTTGTCTTACCGTTTTTAGACGTTTAATAAGACCCTGAGCCTGAATATCCAAAACTGCCTGGACTCTATCAAAATCAATCTCTTTCTCATTAGGAATAAAAGGGTTCTTATCGTATCGGTGATAAAGCTTATCTTTTAGTTTAATTTCCTTGTCAAAATAGATCGTGAGGTATCCTTTTTCTTCTGGATTTGAGAATGTGGACATCTTTCTTCTTTCCGAGAGCAAACGGTCTACATCAGTGTCCGCAATAGCCTTTTCCATAGCAAAAACCCTAGTTTCTGCGAGAATATTGCCATTTTCTGCAATGATATTGTGCGATGAGTAAACTAAATCTGTAGTTGATTCTCCGTCACCAGCGTTAGCGTAGGCATAACATGCGCAAAGCCTCGCTGAAGTGGTTGAAATTAGGTTTCTTCTGAATTCTTTTTTGCCAACGACCTCATTAGAGCCCGAGAGGTTTAAGATGATATCACAACCCGCTAAAACGAGCCCTGTTGAAGGGGTTTGAGGGACCCATAAATCTTCACAGATCTCAATACCGATTTTAATCTTCACGTAAGATTCATCCTGGAACATAAGCTTAGAGCCAAATGGGTATTCGTGACCTCTGATTGTAATCGTAGAAACAACTTCTGGTGCGGGTGCAAAATGGCGGGCTTCATAGTATTCAGAATAGTTAGGTATATTAGCTTTTGGGACAACTCCTAAAATCTTTCCCTTTTGCATAACTATAGCGCAGTTGTAAATGCTGTTTCCCAACCTGACAGGAGCGCCAAATGTAAAGAATAGATCAGAATCTTTTGTGGCATCTCTAATGTCATCAATCGCTCTATCTGAATTGTCTAGAAGAACGGTTGTGAGAAATAGATCCCCGCATGTATAACCGGTTAAACATAATTCAGGGAGAACAAGGATGTCGGTTCCGATTTCGTCCGCCTCTTTTACGGCTTGGATAATCCTCTCCTTATTCTTTTCGATTCCACATACATCTATCTCTATTGATTGGGCGCATATACGCACGAAGCCAAGAGGATTGGACTGAGCCTTATATTCCATGGATTTCTGTCTTAAAACAGAGGGTTCCTTTATATAATCGGTGCCGGTTGGCATTATCCTGTCATATGTTTCAGGAGAAAGGACCACGAGGTCAAGATAGCCATTCTTTGTTATAAACAAAGTGCCATCATTTGCCATGAGGTCGTTTTCAAGTTTGTTTGTATCTCTTAGAGATGAAATTGGTTGTATTTTAGTTTTCATGCCAAAATTTTAGCATAATTTTGACAATTGTTAATATCTATATAGATAAAGACCATCTTATGACATCTTTATCACTGTCGAATGTAACCGTATCAATTGCCTCTTCTGGAGTTAGCCAGACAATTCCCGATACTTCGCATTCTTGGGCCACTGTGTTTATAGAATTAGCTACGGCTTTGAAGAAAACAACTTTCTTAACACAGCCAGGGAATGGTGAGTAGTTTATGAAATATGAATCATCCCCCACTATTTCAACATCAAGACCGGTTTCCTCTTTTATTTCTCTAAGTGCAGTACCCTTTTCCCCGTCATCATATGGTTCAACATGACCCTTAGGAATTGAATAATGTCCACCGGCCATATGTTCAACAAGGATTTTTCCATCATGGAACACCACAGCGCCACAGCTCTTCTCCTGCTTATGAAGAAGGTTGCATAAGGTTAATATCCTCGATTCGCTTAATCCAATAAGTTTGAAATATTCCTTTGGCGAGCCGTATTTCTTCTCAAAAGCGTCAATCACCCTAGGGAAGAAATGCGAATTAGGTTCTAGAACGCATAATGGGTATTTTGGCTCATTTCCATTGAAGGCCCTCGAATATAATTTTGGGACTAGAGGATAGGTCAATAAATAGTCGGCGCATATATCGTTGTTCGAGACGCCGGCTGCCCAAAGCAAAAGCATCACATAAGCGCCTGTTCTATCTTTTCCGGCGGTGCAGTGAATGATACAAGGTTTCTCACAATCAGCGATAATTTCGAGGATTTCACGCGAATTTGCAGGATTTTCAAACATCTCCATGTAAGAATCAACCATATCATCAAAATCTGTGGCAATGCGTCCACCGCCATTTACGCTCACTTGATATGTCTTAATACCCGGCACTCCATATGTACAGTCAGGATATTCTAATTTTGTTTTCTCGGTTCTGAAATCAATGACAGTTTTTACGCCCAATCTCTGGATTTTCTTCAGATCGTTTTCGGTGCCCACACTAAGGTCGCCAGATCTATAAATAACGCCGTATGCCGTCTCGCCATATGGAGTCTCATAGCCTCCGATATCACGGAAGTTCTCTATTTCTTCAAAGTTATAATGTCTAGCCATAGCAATAGTCTAATCAAAGGGACAAAAAAAGAAAGCCATTTTCAGGCTTTCTGATATTAGTTATTGGTTGAGATTACTCTGCAGCTTCAACAGGAGCTTCTTCCTTCTTAGCGAGTTTTGCCTGAAGTTCCATTCTCTTCTTTGAGAAAGCTGATGCAACTTTAACAACGATGAAGAGTGTTAATGCAACGATGAGGAATGAGATGATTGCATTGATGAATGTTCCCCAATCGATAACAGCTGAGAGGTTGTATGTGTAAGTTGTTCCGTGAAGTGTGTATTTGCTTGTAAGGAATGACTTAGCAGATTCGATAAGGTTAGGATTATCATTTAAGTAGTCAGGGTTAGCAGCAATCTGCTCAGCATAGTTAGCTGAAGCAACTGTCTTTGCTAATGACTGTAAGTCAGCAGCAGCGAACTTCTGTCCGATTCCATCGAGACCCTTCTGTGCTGGGTTTAATGCTGGAAGAACTGTGACTAAGCCCTTAAGACCACCTGGAACTGCCCATGTAGCTAAGCTTAATAAGATGTTGGTAAATGCTGTAACGATTGCGTTGAATGCGCCGCCGATGATGACACCAACTGCCATATCGAGAATGTTACCACGGCTGATGAAGGCTTTGAATTCGTTCCAAAGTCCTTTTGCTTTGTTTTCTTTTGCCATAATATGTATGACCTCCAATTGCAGTGAATATTTTACTATTTAAATTAGTAAATTAAAGATTTATGAAAACTTTTTTTCACATTTAGATACACACTTGGGAACACTGTGTTTTTTTATTGATATTTTAGGCTTCAAATAATAGCAAAATGTAACGCTAAAAATTATAATATGGAGTCATGAGAGAAATCGTATTAACAGAGCAGCAGATTGCAGACATCTGCACACGACTCGGGCGTGAATTAACCGAGGAATTAAAGAATGAGGAAAAATTCCCTGTCTTTATTGGAGTAATGAATGGTGCATTGCCGTTCTTGATGGACTTGGTAAGAAAGGTAGATCTAGAGTTCTACATGGACTTCATCCAGATTTCATCCTACTCAGGAACTTCTTCAACCGGTATCGTCCAATTGAAAAAAGACATAAGCTTTGATCTTCAGGGAAGAACCGCCGTCATCGTTGAAGACATAGTCGATACGGGTTTATCGATGGCATACCTCATCAAACACGTTTACTCGAAGAATCCTAAGAGAGTACTTGTTGTATCACTCTTTGATAAAGAGACGTCGAGAAAGAATGACGTTAAGGTCGATTTTGCAGGCGTAAAGGATCATGGAAACCAGTTCCTTTGCGGATATGGATTAGACTACCAGGAAATCTATAGAACCACTCCATATGTCTTTAATCTTTCCCCTGAAGAGAAGACCGCTATCGACGAGAGATTCGTAAAAGAGCAAACTGAAAAATAAAAACTGGAACAATGTTGCCCCTACTCACTTTGTAGGGGCTTTTTCTTAAGCTAAAAAGAAAAAAGCTCGGCATTTTAAGTGCATTCTTTTAGTGATTTTCAAAGTGTTGCCTATGATACATTGTTTATATTGCGTTTTTCGGTGTTTTTGATACTATTTATATTGCGTTTTTCGGTGTTTTTACTTATAATCACAATGCGTATTTAGACATAAGGTGGTTGGCAAAGATGATTTTTAAAAGAAAGATTGATGATGAATTGCTTAAATGGAAAAATGAGGCCAATGGTCAAAAAGCCTTATTGATTGAAGGAGCACGTCGTATTGGAAAATCTACAGCAGCTTTGAAATTTGCAAAAGAACATTATAAGAGTTACATCACTATCGACTTTGGTGAAGCTAGAGAATCGGTAAAACAATTATTTTATAATTTACTAGACAACCTAGACACTTTCTTCATGATTCTTTCGGCAGAATATAATGTTACTTTATACGAAAGAGATTCATTAATAATATTTGATGAAGTTCAGCTATTTCCAAAGGCAAGAGAAGCCATTAAATACCTAGTCAAAGACGGTAGATATGATTACATTGAAACAGGATCTTTAATATCAATCAAAGAAAACACAAAAAACATTTTAATTCCTTCTGAAGAAAGAAGCATATGCATGTTTCCTATGGATTTTGAAGAATTTGCTTGGGCAATGGGAGAAACTAAAATAGTTGAATATATAAAGGACTGTTTTAATAAAAAAGAGCCGTTATATGATTCGCTTCACAAAAAGGCCACTCTTCTTTTTCAGGAATATATCTTGGTCGGCGGGATGCCTAAAGCAATCGATTCTTTTTTATCTGAAAAGAAACAATTCAAAAAATGCGATATTGAAAAAAGAGATATATTAAAAACCTATAGAAATGACATTCTAAAACTAAATGCAAGTTATAAAAATAAAGTATTATCTATATACGATCAAATCCCTGGTTTTTTGTCCGCTCACGAAAAACGAGTAAAAATAAGCTCCATAAATCCAAATGATAAAGCAATTAATTATGAAGAAACATTCTTTTGGCTTTCAGATTCAATGATTTGTAATGAGTGTTTCTTATGTAATGACCCAAATGTTGGTCTATCATTAAACGAAAATCGTTCTTTCATAAAATGTTATATGGGTGATACAGGTCTCCTTATTTCACATACTTTTGATGAAAATGTAAAAAACGATATCAACATTTATGCATCGATTCTAAATGATAAATTATCCATCAATAAAGGTATGTTCTTTGAAAATGTAGTAGCCCAAATGTTGGTATCAAATGGCAATAAATTGTATTTCTATACTCACTATAGTGAAGAAAAACATAGAAACGATATTGAAATAGACTTTATTCTTTCAAGCGGAAACAAAACCAACAACAGGATTATACCAATTGAAGTCAAATCAACTAAAAAATATAAAACTGAATCTTTAAAAAGATTTATTGAAAAATATAAAAACAGAGTCGATAAAGCCTATATAATTCATCCCAAGAATTTATCTATTAGAGAAGATGGCATCATTTGCATTCCGGCATACATGACATTCTGCTTATAAAAACAAGGCTAGTCACGGTTAAGTGATTAGCCTTTTAAGAATCCCTATGTGAGCTCTCTATTACCGAGCTAGATTTCTATTGATTAGTCGTCGACCTGTGTGCCGAAGATACGATCGCCACAATCACCTAATCCTGGGCAGATGTATGCGTTCTCGTTAAGTTCTCTATCAAGGGCACCTACGTAAACTGGGATGTCAGGGAATCTCTCAGCAAATTTAGCGACACCCTCTGGAGCTGCGATGATGCAGATGAATGTGATGTCCTTGACGCCATGTTTGATTAATGATTCGACTGCGTCGATTGCGCTTCCGCCTGTTGCGAGCATTGGGTCAAGTAAGAAGACTTTCTGCTTAGCAATGCTTAATGGCAATTTGCAGTAATACTCGACTGGCATGTGTGTTTCTTCGTTACGATACATTCCTAAATGTCCAACGTGAGCGTTTGGTATAAGCTCGACCATGCCATCGACCATGCCAAGTCCTGCTCTTAAGATAGGAACGAAGCAGATATTGCGTCCTTCAACCATCGGCTGAACGGTCTTTTCGATTGGTGTCTGAATCTCAACATCCTGAGTTGGGATTGTCTTGAAAGCTTCATAACCTTCAAGAACGGCAACTTCTTTAACAAGCTGTCTGAATTTTGCGGTTGGTGTGTCAACGCATCTCATCATTGAGATTTTGTGCTTAAGTAATGGGTGCTGAATATAAGTAACATTTGTATATTTGGATAAATCCATTTCTATGTCCTCCTGATATGTCCTTCTCAAGTTTAATAAGCCGCGAGCAAATGAAAAGGATTTTCTAATAAAATATAAGGAAAAAATAAAAAAAGTCCCGATGGACTCTCAATAATTCCCTTCTGTGAGAAGAATATTTTATTCCTAGAGTCCTCTTTTTTCAACACAAAAGAGGCATAAGAAAAATCTTTTACAGAATTGTTAATAATTCGTTGACTTGATGCCGATATAGTGGAAAATTACCGCAGGAAAACTGGGAGCAAGTGAAATGAAGGCTATTGTGATTATTGAAATTAACACACTTAGCATTACCACCTCTTTTGGTCCCTTTATTATTTCCATTCATTAAGAATCGACTCGGAATAAGTGCCGAGTCTTTTTTTAAGAAAAGATTCAGGAGGAACATCAATGGAAAAGAATCTTGTCTTAGATGTTGAAGAGAATCCTAAGAAGTTGTCGCACTGGTTCTTATTCGGAATCCAGCACGTCTTAGCGATGCTCGTGGCATGTATCACAGTGCCTCTCATCACCGGCTTGCCAATCGCAGCCACATTAATTGCCGCAGGTATCGGCACATTGTTCTACATTTTCATGACAAAGAAGAAGTCGCCAGTCTTCCTTTCGTCATCATTCGCATACCTCTCCCCAATGGGCGCAGCTCTTGCAGTTGGACTCGTTGGCAGCGCAACAGGAAATAACTACCTTGCACTTATCTTAGGTATGTTATTCGTCGGACTTGTCTATGTTGCAATCGCAGTCACAGTCAAGTTTACAGGAACAGCTTGGATCAACAAGCTCCTTCCACCGGTAGTCGTCGGACCAGTTATCATGGTCATCGGCTTAGGTCTCGCAGGTTCCGCAATCAACAATTTAACAGGCGTTAACACAGGTAACCCAGCTGACTACAACTTAATCAAGATCGTTTGCGGTCTCATCGCAATGCTTGGAACAGCACTCGCATCCCACTACGGAAAGAACAAAATGATTGGTTTAATCCCATTCATCATCGGTATGGGTTCAGGCTATGTCGCTGCCCTCTTATTCACAATCTTCGGTTCAGTAATCGGGGGAAATTCATATTTCGCAATCGTTAACTTTGGACCATTCGAAGCAATCGGCAATGGCTTTAAGTCAGGAAACGCTGGTGAAATCATTGCTCAGATCTTCAACTGGAAAGTATTCCTTCCAAATGATGGCGAATCATTCATCTTCTTAAGATTCGATCAAATCAAGGCATTTGACTGGGCAACAATCGGCACAGTCGCATTACTCTTCATCCCAGTCTCTCTCGTCACAGTTTGCGAACACATCGGCGACCATGAGAACCTCGGAAACATCCTTGGCCGCGACCTCTTAAACAAAGAGCCAGGCATGACAAGAACATTAACAGGTGACGGAGTTGCAACAGCAATCTCTGGCGCTCTCTGTGGTGCTGCAAACACAACATACGGTGAAAACGTCGCAGTCATCGGTACAACCAAGATTGCTTCAGTCAACGTTGTTATCCTTGCAGCTCTCATGTCTATCGTAATCGGTTTCTTTACACCATTCACCGCATTACTCTCAACAATCCCTGCTTGTGTTACAGGCGGCGTCTCATTAATCCTTTATGGATTTATCGCTTCATCAGGCGTCAAGATGCTCATCGCTGAGAAGGTTGACTTCAGCAAGGCAAAGAACATCTTCATCGCTTCAGTCATCTTAGTTTCAGGTATCGGCGGACTCGCATTCAAGTTTGGCCCATTCACGAACTATCTCGGAAACCTTGACTACCGTGTCCAGATCACATCAACAGCAGTTGCTATGATCCTCGGTATCTTACTCAACACAATCTTAAGAGAACCAAAAGAGGCTCCTAAGGCTGTCGAAGAAGCTCCAAAAACAGAAGAGCCAAAGGCTGAGTAATTACTCGCTAAACAATAAAGCCCCACTTCAGTACCACACTGAGGCGGGGTTTTCTTTTCGCGTTTGCGCCGGTATCTATCTTGCAGTCATTCGAAATGCGACAACTAAAGAATTCAAACGATTCGTTGGCCATATTTATCTTAAAAAGGCCTTAAATCGCGTAAAATGATGCTAATTTATCAACGCGCTCAATGGTTTTGCACCACTAAATGCCAAATGAGATGAGGGCAATAAAAAATCCCCGCTTAGATTCGTTTAGCAGGGATCTTTAATCAGATATTTATCAATCGTCTCCGCCTAAGGCTTCAATGCCTTTGACGTTTTCAACCTTCTTGGCCTTGATATTCTTAACCACCACCGTAAACACGACACATGACAAGGTGATGAATGTTAAACAATAGAATGGGAGAACTCTCCACCAACCAGTTGTAGAAAGGAGCAAGCCTAAGAGAATAGGCGTGACTGTCTGAGCTGACATTGATGAAGCGTAATAGAATCCTGTGAACTTACCAATCTTCTTAGATGAGCAGAGTTCGACAACCATTGGGAATGAACAGGTGTTAACAAGCGCGATACCATAACCCTTAATGATGTAAATGACATATAGGACCCATGGAAGGCTCTTGGAATTGAGTTCAACATCATTTCCGAATGTTGGGATGCAGCACAAGATGATCGTTGCAACAACGTATAGCATCAAGCCTGAGGAAACGCACCATTTACGCCCGATTTTATCAGCGATGATGCCAGCGGTTAAGAAGCCCACAACCGATGCAACACCGCCTGCGATGATGAGCATTGAAGTTCCAGAAGAATCCGCTCTTAATGCGTAAATTACGAAGTTATTTGCGTATGTTCCAATCGCGTTGTCGCACATAAACCAGAGGAATTCTGCAGCCAAAATGCCCCAAAGCATGATTTTGTTGGCTTTTGACATTGGTTTATCGTCATCGACCATATCAGCGATAGCGGCCTGTTTCTCGCCAGCCTCTAATTCTTCTTTCATTTCTTCAGCGAGTTTATTTTCCCTGATTGTGAAGAAGAGAACTAAAGCGGAAATGACCATCAAAAGCGAAGCAACCAAGAATGGGATTTCAATAATCCAAATGTTTCTTGATGAAACTTCCACTGCAAGGTACTTCTTGGACAAGGACAAGAAGATGCCAAGAACTGTCGCACAAGCGCCACCGAAATAGCCCATTGTGTTGATGATGCCGTTTGCCTTAGCACGGACAGGTTTAGGCGTGATGTCTGGCATGAGGGCAACTGCAGGGTTGCGATACATCATCATGAATATGAGGACGATTGCCATACATGCGATCATTCCTGCCACGTTGTTATAGTGGAAGAAGAATGGGATGAATGGGAACGCCAAAGCGGATACGAATGTGCCCAAAAGAATATAAGGCATACGCTTTCCGATAGGTGTCTTAGTCTTGTCAGACAAATTACCGAAGATAGGTAAGAGAATCAATGCTGCCAGGTTATCGCAGGCCATGATGATACCAACCAGCCACTGTACCTGAGTTTCGTCAGACATACCCATCTTAGTCTTCAAGATGTCCGTCAAGAGAGTTGGGCACCAAGAATCATAGACTTGCCAAAGAAGCAAGATTCCAAAGAAGGCAAAGCCGATTAAGAATGTTCTTTTCCAATTCAGCTTAAACTTCATTGGTGAAGTGTTGTTTTCCATAAACTATTTTCCTTTTCTAGGTGCATTAACTATAACACTATCGCAAAAAATATATGAATACATAAATCGGTAAAATTTTCTTAACAAATATATTTGTTGTGATATATTTTCAAGGACGCTTAGGAGGCGTTTATTATGGCGGAAGAAAATGCAGAAAGCAAAATTGGTTTCTGGGCCAATCTAAAAGACAAGGCGATGAAGACCACCAATGGTATGGCCATCGGTTTATTCGGAACCCTCATCATTGGTACAATCTTTGATTTATTCGCAAAGATCCCAGGTTTAACCATCATCTCCAGCTGGTCCACAGTCATCAAAGGACTTATGGGCGCTGGAATCGGATTGGGCGTTGCCCTCTCCTTAAATAAGAAAGGCGTAGCTGTTGTTGCTGCTATGGCAGCGGGCATGCTCGGTAACTCTATGTTCAACTGGTTACCAGCCACTGCTATGGTCGCTGGAGTCGAAACAAACATCCAGTTCACAGTGACAACGATCTCAGACCCTCTCTCATGTTATGTATCAGTCATCCTTGCGATGCTCGGCATCAAATACATCATGAGAAAGAAGACGCCGGTCGACTTATTGCTCATCCCACTTGTAGGATTGGCAATCGGCATGGTCTACTCATTGTTATTATCTCAGTGGGTCCACCAGGTCACTTTATTCCTCTCACAGGTCATCGAATGGAGCTTCAATATCAATGGAGTCCTCTCATTCATCATGTGCATCATTGTCTCGGTGCTCGTTGGCATGGCATTAACTGCCCCAATCTCATCTGTTGCAATCTGTGTTGCTATTGCAATCGGAGGAACACGTCTCGCATCAATCGCAGCGTTAATCGGATGCTGCACGCAGATGCTCGGATTCGCTATCCACACAGCACGTGATAATAAGTGGGGCTCAGTCATCGCTGTTGGTATCGGAACATCAATGCTCCAATTCAAAAACATCATCAGAAAGCCGATGGTTTGGCTCCCAACAATCATTGTATCAGCTGTTTTAGGCCCATTAGCCTTAACATTTGACCAGTCATGGTTCGCAAGCGATATGGCAGTTTCAGCTTTATCTGTCTCAGCGGGCATGGGTACATCTGGACTTGTTGGACCTCTCAACCTTTGGTCATGCACAAACTACGGATGGCAGAGCATTGTTTGGGTCATCGGCATCTGTATTGTCGCACCACTCGTACTCGTATTTGCAATCGATCTTCTATTTAGAAAACTCGGCTGGATCAAGCCTGGAGATTTCTCGCTTCAGAACGATTTGTAAACGCAAAATAATCTATAAAACTTAACAAGAACGGTAGTTTTTTTAAGAATTTCTACTGATAACATAACGTTACCAGGAGGGAATCCTTATGAAGATAAAGAAACTTACCGTTCTTTTTGCATCTTTAGCAATGCTTGCCGCATGTGGAACACAGCCAGGAAAAACAGAAGATAAAGAAAGTTCGGTCCCAGCGGAGACCACTTCTCTCAAGAGCGAGGCAAAGACCAGCGAAGCGAAGACATCATCCGAAACAAAGACCAGCACAAAAACAAGTGCACAGTCATCAACAAAAACATCAACTCCAGCGTCATCTGCACCTGCAGTTCCTGTTGAACAATTAGACAAAGACTACACGGTCTTTACACAAGCACCAACAATCAGATTCAACACAGACTCTGACTTAAGCTTTGCAACTACACCTGATAGAACATCCGAGAAACCTTATGCAGTCGGAACAATCTCAACAGAAGGTTGCTTAGACAAATACAAACTCGATGGGGTTGCTGGAAAAATGAAAGTCAGAGGTAACTACACCGCTAACTATCAGAAAAAACCATTCAAAATCAAATTCGATCAAAAGCAGAGCATGTTTGGTTTAAACAACGGAAAGAAGTTTAAGGAATGGGTCCTCTTAGCAGACGTTAAAGACTCAGCCATGCTCAGAAACTCAACAGGTTTCTACATCTCAAGAAATCTCTTTGGCGAAGACATCTTCGTCTCAGACTTCACACCTGTACACCTTTACATCAAGGATCAGTATTGGGGACTCTACCTCTTAGGAGAGCAGAAAGAAGTTAAATCAGGACGTGTCGAAATCGAAGACCCAGAAGCGGCAGGAAAGACAACCACTGACACAGGATACTTCTTCGAATTAGATAACTATTACGACCTTGAAGGTCCAGATGGCGATCCAACATTCACAGTCGATTACAAACCTGCAATGCTCAACCAGCACCACTCAGGTGAGAACTTCACAAGAATGCAGCAGGGTTACACAATCGGAAGCAACATCACAAATAAAGCAGTCCAGGTTCCATACATCAAGAACCGCCTTGAGAAAGAATTCACAGTCTTATATGACGCAGTAATGAATAAGAAATATCATGAAATCGTCGATGAGCAGTTAGTGGATTCAACAGAAACCGATTCGCAAACTTTGCTTGCTAAATACTTCGATATCGACTCATTCGTCTCAATGTTTATCGTCTCAGACTATGTCTGCGACCCTGATATTGGCTATTCATCATTCTACTTATCAATCGATATGTCAGAGACCGGAAACAAGAAACTCACATGCAACTGCCCATGGGATTTCGACTCATCATTAGGAGTTAGGGCAAAGACTGTTGAAAACTCACAAGGTGAATATGTTTCTAGATCATCCAACCAGTGGTTAGCACTCTTCTCTAGAGAACAATGGTTCATGAACCTCGTCGCAGAGAAATGGAACAAGGCTTACAACGAAGACAAGCTCTTCACAAGAGTCCTTGATATGATGGACACATTCTCAACTCAATACGAAGCCGACTACAAAAAGAACTTTGACAGATGGCCAGGAACAATCGGAAGCAACCGCGAAGTTGACTTCGAAGTTAGAAATGAAGTCAAGTCATTCAAGACTGAGAAAGAAGCTAAGTCATTCCTCCGCAGCTGGGCAAATAAGAGAGCTTTAGCCTTAAACAACCTATATGTTGCCAAGGAAATTGTCCCACCAGTTGATTTGACCAAATGGAAAGAAGGCAAGACCGCAACTAGGCTCGAAGCTGAAGACGCAGCAATTACAGTTGGAACGGTAAAAGAGAACACCACCGAAGGCATCTCCGGAAACAAATATGTCGGCGACCTCGACGGCGGATCTGGAAGAACGCTAACATTCACAACTACTGCCGCAACAGCAAAAGAAGCTCTTCTCTCCATGGGACTCTCGGCAAGAAACACCAACTACACGTTGTCACAACTCTTCTCCATCACAATAAATGGGGAGCCATATTTCCCGGAAACCGATCCATCAGTGGTAAAGGGTTCTAGGGGTGATAGAGACTATCATTATTGGATTGACATCGATGTCGGCCTCTTCGATTTAAAAGCCGGAGAGAACACAATCGTTCTAACAAGCCAAAATACCTGCACCAATATCGACTATATCGACATTTACGCTTAAAAAACAAGCTGAATTCCGTATAGTTCAAAAAACTTCCTATCCTAGATAGCGGTAGGAAGTTTTTATTTTAAAGTAGTTGTCAAACTACATTTTATGGTCAATCTTGACGACCGTCGTGTATCTTTGGTCAATTTGTTTAACCTTTACACGGATTGCGTTTATTGTCTCGTGGATTTTTTCGTGTGAGTATTCAAATGGAACTACCATATCGAAGATAACATTAATATTGTGCTCACCGTTTGTAATTCTTAAATCATGAAATGTGAGCCTTTCATCAAGCTCGGTGATAACGGATTGAATAACATTCCTGATTGTAACAATTTCTTCAGACTTATTATCTATTGGGTCCATGTGGATGGTGAGAAACAGTCCAAGTTTCGTTTCCGCTTCATTTTCTAAAGCATCGATGTATTCATGAGCCTCAACGATATCGGAATCTTGGTCAACTTCACAATGGACTACTGCGAACTTTCTTCCAGGACCATAGTCATGAATCGTTAAATCATGACATCCTAATACGTGAGAATCTTGTAAGAGGAATTTTTCAATCTCCTCAACCTCTTCTCTTGATGATGGCCTTCCAAGAAGATCACCGATTGATTCAATAACAATCTTGATGCCATTAATGATGATAACTGCACCGATGATGATACCGACAGCTCCGTCGGCGTAGAAGTAATAATCCTCGAACCATAAATGAGCCGCTATTGTAACAAGCAAAACCGCCGTAGTCGTAATAACGTCGTTAATAGAATCTGTTGCAGTCGCGAGGAGAACAGAAGAGTCAATCTTCTTGCCGAGATATCTGTTGTAGAAGAACATCCAAAGCTTAACAAATAATGAAGCTGCAAGGATTCCGATTAATATCCAGGAGAACGCTAAAGGCTCAGTTTCCCCGTTAACGCCAGCGATAATCTTCTGAATTGAAGAGATAATGAGTTCAGCGCCAACAACGATGATGACCATCGCCACTATCATCGTTGCAATATATTCAATTCTTCCATGACCAAATGGATGGTCTTTATCAGGCTTCTTTGCGCTTAATTTTGCGGAGAAAATTGAAACGATGGAAGAAAACATGTCGGACAAGTTATTAAATGCGTCAGATAAGATAGCTAAAGAATTCGAGATTATGCCTATTGTGATTTTGAGAGCGAACAAGAAAACATTGCACACAATTCCAAGTCCGCCACCAAGCGTGCCGTATTGAGAACGGACTTTCTGGTCTCCAAGGTCTTTATCCTTACCTATAAACAACTTTTCAAGTAAACGTATCATGTGAATGATTATAAACCACGTATATGAGTCCGCAATATTGATAATGCGAGTTTACAATACTCGACAATAAGCACTTATTCATGGTCGCAAGCACATATTTTATACCACTTTGTCATTTTTGTTTTACATACCGGGCGCGCGTGCCAGTACTACACGCGTTTTACGCACGCGTTAAGATAAAGAAAGGGCGAATTAGATGCTGGAGCATATCCTTGGGAACCTACAGAAATCGAAGGTTAATCTCAAATATATTATGAGGAAAAGAAAAATCCCACAGTTCTGAGGAAGAAGATGGAAAGGTGGGATCGTTCTTGATTTTTACTAAGCTAGGATGCTGAGGATGGTGCCCGCCACCGCTAGACCAACATATGACACAGCCACTACTATTGCCGAAAGTTTTACTTTTTTCTTCATAGATTCAGTTAGTCCCTCCTAACTACACTCATACTATATAGTTAGTTATCGCTAACTGCAATAGTTTTTTTGAAAAAAGAGCAGTTTTTATAACTGCCCTATAGAATCCAAGTATCTTTCTAAAATGATCATCGCGGCCGCTGAATCAATGCATGCCTTCTGCTTTTTACTGTTCTTGTTATTCGCGTGGAGCATCGCTGCGGCTTCAACGGTTGAGTTTCTTTCGTCCACCTTGATGATATCAACTCCAGGGAATAATGGTTTTAATCTCTCAATGAACTTCTCAACGATTGGGGTCATTTCACAAGGATCGCCAGACGGAAATAAAGGCAATCCGATTGCTATATGCTCAATCCTCTCTAGCTCAATTGTCTTCAAGAAAAGCTTGATGCACTCATCATAATCTCCCGCATGGAATCTAACTTCTTTTAATGGAGATACGAACATGCCACTGCGCGAGATGGCGATGCCAAGGCTTCCTTTTCCTAAATCAAGTCCGAGAATGTTCTTTTGCATACGTGCATTATATATTAAAAGAAACCTCTCACCAATCGGTAAGAGGTCTTTGTTAGATAGATTTTTTGTTTTTATTAATATAACGGGTGAATCTTATTTCGATTTCTCCATCCATTATAGGCTCTCCAGCGTCCACACACTCGAAATCCGGGTGTTCATCCAAGTTCACGAAGAAAACCTCTGCACCACCGTCTTTATCGGCTTTTGTGAGCAAAACCTCATCAACATACGGGAGGGTTTGTCTATAGATTGAGGCGCCACCGATGACAAAGACATCATCTTTTGCGGAGTATTCCTTCATCTTGTTGAGGAAATCCTCGAATGTATGAACATTCTCGACACCTTCATAGTTGTGTGTCACATCCTGAGACAAGACAACGTTGATTCTTTTTGGTAAAGGCTTTGAGCCAGGGAATGAGAGCAAAGTGTTCTCGCCCATGAAGACAACATGTCCTCTGGTTGTTTCCCTGAAGTATTTCATATCGACAGGGAGATGGAAGAGAAGGTCGTTCTTCTTTCCGATTCCGTATTTGTTATCTACGCAAAGAATTGATTTGATCATATTAAATAGCCACCGGGATCTTTGTTTCTAATTTTTCGTATTCGTAATCGACAAGTTCAAAGTCATCCACTGTAAAGTCATAGAAGTTCTTAACATTTGGATTAATCTTAAGCGTTGGGGCTTTATGCTGTGGTTTTGCAATAATTTCCTTAACGATATCGACGTGTCTATCATAGATATGGGCATCTGAGATTACGTGAACAAGTGTTCCCGCTTTTAATCCTGAGACCTGTGCAAACATCATAAGGAGCAATGAATACTGGAGGACGTTCCAGTTATTCGCGGTAAGCATATCGTTGCTTCTCTGATTGAGGATGCCATTTAGGGTGTCCCCCGTGACATTGAATGTCATGGAATACGCGCATGGGTAAAGATGCATCTCATGCAAATCCTGGAAATTATAGATGTTAGTCATAATTCTTCTGGACTGTGGGTTGTGCTTCAAATCATAGAGAACTCTGTCAACCTGATCAAACTCGCCTTCTGGATAGACATGCTTAACGCCTAATTGATATCCATAAGCCTTTCCGATTGAACCGGTTTCATCCGCCCAGGAATCCCAAATATGAGATTTTAAATCGTGGATGTTGTTAGACTTCTTCTGCCAAATCCAGAGAAGCTCATCTAAGCATGATTTGAATGCCGTTCTTCTGATTGTGAGAATTGGTAATTCTTCCTGAAGATTATATCTGTTGACGATACAGAACTTCTTGATTGTGTGGGCTGGTGTGCCATCTTCCCAATGTGGTCTGACTGGCAAATCTTTATCAGAGAATCCTGTTTCCATGATCTCTTTCATGTTTTCAATGAAAATTTGGTCTGCTCTGGACATAGTTATTTCCTCCGCGCTATAGGTATTATAAATAAGTACTTATTTTATTAAAGTTCAAAAATAAAAAAGACCTCAATGAGGTCTTAGTTATATTGGTAATTTTATCTCTGGACACGTCCTGAAGCGTCACCGCCTGCAAGAGCGAGAACTTCTGATTCTGAAACGAGGTTGAAGTCGCCTGGGATTGTGTGCTTGAGAGCTGAAGCTGCAACTGCGAACTCAAGTGCTTTAGCCTGATCGCCATTATATTTGATCAAGCCATGGATTAAACCGCCTGAGAATGAGTCGCCACCGCCAACACGGTCAACGATTGGCATGATGTCGTAGTGCTTTGATTCATAGAAGTCTTTTCCATCATATGAGAGTGCCTTCCAGCCGTTGTGTGTTGCTGAGAGTGATTCTCTTAATGTTGAAACGACATACTTGAAGCCGAATTCTTCTTTCATCTGCTTGAAGATTTCGTAATAGCCCGAAGCGTTTGTTTCGCCTTTTTCAACATTTGCCTTTGGCTCGAATCCTAAGCAAAGCTTTGCGTCTTCTTCGTTACCGATGCAGACATCGACGTACTGCATTAATGGCTTCATGACCGAGATAGCTTTCTCAGATGTCCATAATTTCTTTCTGAAATTGAGGTCGCATGAAACTGTGACGCCGTGTTTCTTTGCAGCGATAAGAGCAAGTCTTAAGCACTCAGCTGAAGCATCAGAGATTGCTGGGGTGATGCCTGACCAATGGAACCATGTAGCACCTTCAAAGATCTTATCGAAATCAAAGTCTTCTGGCTTTGCTTCTGCGATTGAAGAGTGTGCTCTATCATAGATGACTTTTGAAGGTCTCATAGATGCACCTGTTTCAAGGAAGTAGATGCCTAATCTATCTCCGCCTCTTGCGATGAAGTCGCTATGAACGCCATATCTTGTGAGAGCGTTGACTGCGCACTGTCCGATTTCGTGTGCTGGAACCTTTGATACGAAATATGCTTCGTGACCATAATTTGCGAGTGATACTGCGACGTTAGCCTCGCCACCGCCATAGCATGCATCAAATTCCTGGCACTGAACGAATCTTGAGTTTCCTGCTGATGATAAGCGGAGCATGATCTCGCCCATTGTAATTACTTTTGCCATAAATATTATTCTCCTGTAAGGATTATACCCGGGAGTATTATAAACCAAAATATCGCTACAGTAATGCACAATTAACGCGTGAAAAACTACCGTTTAAGAAGAAACATTCATATAATAGCGGCATGAATAACATTAGAGCATTTGAACTAAACGATTTTGAAGAGGCAGCCAGAATCATAAGAGATGGCATGTGTTTCGAGACATATCTTAAAGACGATAACGTCATTGAAGCATTTTGCCACCACTATATTGCCGGTTATCTAAAGGAAGCAACCGAAGCTTACTCATATGTAATCAACGGCAAACTAATCGGTTTTATCATCACTAAAAATACAGATGACAAACTCGCATATTCATCAACAAAAATAGATGAATTGAACCAGCCATATTTCATCGAGTTAAGCAAGCACACGATGCTCCCGTATGTTGAGAAATACCACAAACACATCGATGAATTATCCAAATACATACCAGCTGGCAAAGGAGAAATCCTTCTTTTTGCAGTTGATAAGCCTTTTAAGAGACAGGGTATTGGCACCGAATTGTTTAGAGAATTGTCAAAGCATCACAGATTAGAAAGATACTCAGTCGTTACTGATAGCGATTGCGACTTCCAGTTCTATGAAAAACACCACTTTGAGTTATGCGCTCAGGGCGATGTTGATTTAGACACGGAAATAATGTCTAAGCACCTCGTTACATTCGCATTCTCAAGAACTCTGTTCTATAGCGATGAAAGACATGATGAGGATTATCTAATTAGAGCTAATGCAAACGAAGAAATCCTCGCTTGGGCAATAACATCAAGAAACCTTGTTGACCACGCTAGAGCAATTCATAACTTGTCACCTATCTGTACCGCTGCGCTTGGACGTTCTATGTCTGCAGCTTTAATGATGGGCAATAACCTAAAGTCAGAAACCGATACAATCACCCTCCAAATCAATGGCGATGGGCAGATGAGAGGACTAGTCGTAACCGCCAATAACAAAGGCGAAGTCAAAGGCTATACAAAGGCAACAGACATCATTCTTCCACCAAATGCCGCTCAACACCTAAACGTCGGTGGGGCAATTGGAAACGGAACACTAACCGTTATTAGAGACTACGGTCTAAAAGACCCATACGTTTCAACCGTTGGACTCCAAACAGGAGAAATAGCGGAAGATTTGGCCTATTATTTCGCTTCAAGCGAGCAAACTCCATCCGTTGTGGCTCTTGGAGTCCTTATGAAAAAAGACGCAACGGTTGATAAGGCTGGAGGCATACTCCTTCAATTGATGCCTAACTGCCCTGAAGAGAGCATCTCAAGGCTGGAGAGAAACCTAAGGAAAATGTACGCTCTAACCGATTTACTTGGCGAAGGCATGACACCTGAAGACATGCTTGAATTCATCCTTGAAGGTTTTGATGTCAAGTTTACCGAAAAGAAAGCGGTCAAATTCCAGTGCAACTGCAGCAAGGAAAGAAGTGAAAGAGTCCTCATTTCAATCGGCAAAAAAGAACTCGAAAAACTTAGAGACGAGGATCACGAAATAACTATCAACTGCCAATTCTGTGGAAGTTCATATCATTTCGACGAAGACGAAATTAACGAATTAATTAACTCAATATAAACATCGGGCTATTTTGCCTTGTTGTTTTTCTTATCTTCTTTTATATAGTTGTTGTTTTGAGCCTGCTTATAACCTTCAAGAACAAGGTCTTGAGCAACACCAAGTTCGCTAGCAAGAATCAATGCCTTATTAACGGTCTTCAAGAGTTCCGCCACTCTAGCGCGTTTTACTTCCTTATCCATCTTGGCATCTTCTCTAACCATGCCTTTGATATTGTCGTTAGCTTTGCGGAGCATTTGCTCGGTTTCCTCATATTGATTGAGGTTTTCCATGTTTAACGCTTCCGTTTGTTCAATACACGAAAGAATCGAAAGCCTTGCGTTTCTGAGCTCTTTTCTATAATTTGGACTATCGACATCGATAGTTTCAATAATCTTGATTGCTTTAGAGATTCTTCCTTCAAGAGAATGTTTTTTAGAGAGCACCACTCTTAAAGTTACAAACAACGCTAAGGCGCCCACCATAATGAGGAAAATCCAAATGAGGTTATCTCTTGCGAATTTTTGCATATCCATTTGCCTTACCGCAAAGGAGATTCTTGCAAGTTCTTCTCCATTTACTAAAGCGGTTGCCTCATATGCTCCAGATTTAGCTTCTTTAATTGTGATTGTGCCATCTAAGTTATCGACAAAAACAGCATCTTCTTCAAGCTCTGAGTTATAGACCTTCCAATCAACCTTCAGATTGATGAGGTCTGAATATCCAGCAAGATTGAACTTGAGAGTTAAATCTTCTCCCGTCTTATGGAATTCGTCCGGTATATCAATCGTAGGAGTCGCTAACGCTTCATTAACTATAGTTATGTTGATTGATCTAGTTAATCCTGAGAAAGTGTCGCTATTACAAACAACATTTACCGTTACCGTTCCAGCGTTGATTGGGGCGATGACAACCTCTTCTCCTTCTCCGATGATATCAACAATACTATTTTTTGAGGCTGTCCAAGTAAATTTGGCCTCATCTCCATCATTAAGGAGGTCTTTAGCGATAGAAGCTGCAACAGTGAATGGATCTCCGTTTAAAGTCGCATAAATCTTCTCTTTCGTGTCAACCAACTGGAGGGCATCTTCTAATGGGGTGAACGATGGTTCTTCCTCTTCAACAACAATCGTGTCATTTATGTTGTATTTGATGAAGGCATTATTGGTTTCAACTAGAGCGTACATATGGAGTTTATGTTCACCGATATCTTCAAAAGACAGTGATGTGGAATAAGGTTTGTTCTTGCTCTGAAGTTTTATTCTAGAAGGACCTGGGGTAGATGGTTCATCGTCATTAAATATTCCGCCAAAAGAACTGATTCCTTCTTGGCCTGGGGTTGTGTAATAACCCTGAACATCACAGGAGATGATTTCTTCATCGATTTCCGGGACATCGATCGAGTATGTGTGTTCAACTCCCTTACCAACCGTCTTTCTATTGTTGTATCCGTTAATAAAGAGCTGTCTATCTTCCTGAGCGAACGTAACCGTCTGGGATTTGTAGACATAATCTTCACCATTTGACGTGAATTTTACTAAAGCAGTTATGTTTAATGGTCTAGTTGGAAAAGCTTCGATCTCTATTCCATGGCCGACTTCATATCCAAGTGTGTAATCTGAACATACGGTTCCTAAAGACACTCCATCAGATATGAATTCAATTGTGTATCTATCATCCCATCCAGGAACATTTTGATATTCTCCATTTATGATTCCGGAGTGGTATTCATTCCATGATGCGCCATCTGTTGGAAGACCGCACACTCTATTGAATAAATCGTCATCGACTTCCGCGGACAAGTTGATTCTTGTTTCGTTATTCGAAAAGTCGTTGTAATAATAAGGGTTGAGTTTTATGAGTTCTCCGTCTTGATAAGGAGTTATTTCCATCTCGTTGAGGTCGAATACTAGTTCAGATGAATCATTGATGTTTATTGTTAAAGAACATCCCGCCATAAAGCTCTCACTGGATGTTCCCGTATCTAAAACGGTCATCGCGGCAGCTTTATCTTTGATGAACTCTTTGAATAAGTCGTCTGTTGTTGCAGTCCATGACCATTCAGAACTTGAATATATAGGAGCACCGTTAACAATTCTTGTTATGACGATACCGACCATTAAATATTTGTCTTCCATCTCCTTAGCCTGACTCAAAATGAAATCGGCCTGCTCATCGCTTATGGATAGTTTTACAACATATCCGGCTGGAGCAGAGAAATGCTTTACCATACTAGCGGCAAGATCGCTTGCGGATTTGCTATAGATTCTCCTTGTGCACATCTCATCTTTTTCTTCATCATAAAGATGCATAACATCATTTGAAGAAGCGTGAGCGATATCTACATTTTCTTTAACCTCATTTACAAAGGCATAAGAGCCAAGGAGCATCAATGCTGAAAGAGTTATCAATGCTTTCTTCATATTTACTCCTTATCGATATGAACATCCAACTGATTGAATGGGATGCTGATTCCCTCTTTTTCGAATGCGTCATATACCATTCTAGGAAGCGAATGCAAAACGTCCCAATATGCAGAGTTATTGCACCACACCTTCATAGCGTATGTGATTTGACTTGAATCATGAGATTCCATAAATACCTGGATTTTGATTGATTTGAGGACTTTTGGATGATCATCCGCAACTTCACGCAACACAGCTTCAACCTTGTTCATATCAGAGCCGTATGCAACTCCAAATTTCATATCCACTCTTCTTATCGCTAAAGCGGAATAGTTGATGACGTTTCCATTGAAAACGGTATTGTTAGGAAGAACGATTTTCACGTTGTCAAATGTGATTAATTCAGTGGTCAAAAGCTTGATGCTATGAACCTTTCCTTCAATATTGTTGATGGAAACATAATCACCTCTGCGGAAAGGCTTGTTAACAATAATGAGAATTCCGTTTGCAAGATTGCTAACAGAATCCTTCAAAGCAAGGCCAACAGCGATAGCGACAGTTGATAATGAGACAATTAATCCAGATGTTGATAATTCAAGAATCGAAGCGCAGATTAGAACAATTATCACAATCATCGCGATCTTAAATAAAGCGGTGATAAATGAAATGATTGCTCCATCAATTCTAGTCTTTAAAAGAATCTTCTTTATTAAGAATGTCAAAAGCCAAGTTATTGCAAATCCTGCAATAGCTATGCATAAAATGAATAAGATCTTAAATCCGTAACTAGAAACGTAATCGCCAATTTGCTTAAAAATATCAGCCATAGTGAAAACCCCTTTTTTGTAATTATTATTTTGAAGATTTTAATTATCAATGAAAACATTGATAGAAAGATCACTTAATATAATAAAAAAGGCATCCGAAGATGCCTTAATTATGTTGTTATTCCTTAAGGAATTAGCAGCATGTGTAGCCACCGTCAACAGCGATTGACTGACCTGTGACGTAGCTTGCTTCTTCTGATCCTAAGAAGACTGCAGCAGCGTTGAGTTCGCCTTCGTGGCCATATCTCTGAGCTGGAACTGTTCTCTTAGCGAATTCCTGGAAGTAGTCTGAGTTGAGTGTGTCTGTTGTGAGCTCTGTGTAGAAGTATCCTGGGCAGATGCAGTTGACTGTGATTCCCATTGGAGCGAGTTCTGCAGCAGCACCACGTGTGAAGTTGACGACACCACCTTTTGTTGTGTGGTATGCGATTGTTGGGATAGCTGTGTTTCCAACTAAACCATAGATTGAAGCGATGTTGATGACACGTCCATATGTCTGCTTGCCTTCAGCCATAGCGTCCTTCATTAAGTTGACGAATGCCTTTGTGACTGAGAAGACTGATGTGAGGTCGAGACCTAAAGTGAAGTCCCAATCTGATCTGACGAAGTTAACAAGTGGTGTACCTGTTCCTTTTTCGCCGCCTGCATCGTTAACGATGACTTCGCAGTGGCCAAATGTAGCCTTGACTGCTGCAACTGCGTTTGCGATTGATTCATCGCTTGTGACATCACATGCGACTGGGAGAACCTTAACGCCATATTTTGCTTCCCATTCCTTTGCTGATGCTTCGAGTCTCTCGACACGTCTTGCTAATAAAACAAGGTTAGCACCGCACTGAGCGTATCCTTCTGCCATCTGCTTTCCTAAGCCTGATGAAGCACCAGTGATAGCAACAACTTTTCCTGTATAATCGAACATTATTTCGACCTCCTAAACAACCGATATTTTAACAACAAAAAAGGCTGGTGCAAGTATACCGATAAAAAAATACCAATATTTACCGATATATCGATTTAAAAGGAAAAAAGATAGACATCATCTACCTTTTTCAGTACATTTTGTCTATTTTTTAGAAAGCCCAAGTTCCATCCTTGAATATAGGATGTTCAACGCCTTTATCGTCGATTCCGACGATGGACATATCTCTTGTGCCAATCATGAAGTCGACGTGTGAGGAAGAGTCGTTAATGCCAAAAGACTGCAACTCCTCTTCGGTGTATTTCTCGAAATCCTTATATAAATTGGAGAAACCTCTACCTAATGCGAGATGGCATGCAGCGTTCTCGTCAAATAAGGTGTTATAGAAAAGCAATCCGGTCTGATTGATTGGAGATTCGAATGGGACGAATGCACATTCACCTAAATAGGCCGAACCCTCATCGATTGAAAGGATACTCTTGAGAGCCTCTTCTCCTTTCTTTGCTTTCACTTCCACTGCTTTGCCTTCATGGAATCTAACGGAGAAGTCCTCGATTAAAACACCGTTGTATGAAAGAGGTTTTGAAGAATAGACAATACCTTCCGCTACACCTCTCATTGGGGTTGTGAATACTTCTTCGCTTGGAATATTTGGCTGGAAGAAAACTCCGCCAAGCGTGTTCTCTCCTCCGCCCAAGAATGTCATGTTAGGGATTAATCCGACAGTCAAATCCGTGCCGTTCCCCGCTTTATAGCGGAGTTCCCTTAAATTAAGCGAGTTCAAATATTCGAATTTTGCTTTGAAATTCTCATTGTGAACTTCCCAGTTTGCAATGCCGTTTCCGTCAAGTGCTCTAGAGCATTTGAGGATCGCTTCCCATAACGCTTCAACTGCTTTGGCCCTAGATAAATTAGGGAATACTTTCTTTGCCCAAGCAACTGATGGGCAAGCTGCGATACACCACTGATACTTGTTTTCTCTAAGAACTCTGATTGGCCAAATCTGTCTTCTTAAAGATTGGGACACTCTGGCGACTTTCTCCATGTCAAGCCCTGCGAATGCGTCTGGATCGTCATTATCGAGCCAGATCATGCATGGAAGCTCATCATTCTGCCAGTGCTGGGATGCAATCTGCATTGGAGTAAGTTCGCTTAAGTACTTCTCTTTACCATGTTTGTAATTTGCTCTAGCAACCTCTTCTGATCCCCATTCAACCACGACCTTAGTTGCGCCTGCTTTATAGCATTCTTCAACCACTAACGCGGTGAAAGCTTCATTCGACACGTTTGTCTTAATCAAAACCGGCTGGCCTTTCTTAACGGCAACACCAGTTCTAACGATTAATCTTGCATAAGATTTAAGAATTGATTTCTTCATATTTTAGTTCCTCTAGTGCGCATTATACTGCACATTAATACTTAACTCTATTTGTAAAAGAAAGAGGCAAATGTGCCCCTTAATTAATTTTTCCAAGTCTGTACTTGAAGTCGTTATAGCCAAACTCTGTTATGAGTTCGATTGAATAGTCATCATGCATCACATAGATAGATGGCAATGGCATACCGTTGAAAGTGTTGTTCTTAACGGTTGTGTATAAAGCCATGTCACCGAATACGAGAAGATCGTTTTCTTTAAGAGGCTTCTCAAAGTTGTAATATCCGATGTTATCTCCTGCTAAGCATGTCGGACCGCCAAGTCTTATTCTATATGAATATCCAGGGAGATCAGCTTGGTATAAAGGTGGAAGATACGGACACTCGATGACATCTGGCATATGGCAAGCTGCTGAGCAGTCTAACATTGCGATGTGAGTGTCGTGATTATCAAAAACATCCAAAACTCTAGATACCATATATCCAGCGTTAAGAACAACGCCTTCTCCAGGCTCTAAATAAACCTGAACATCATATGTGTCCCTAACGTGCTCAATAGTCTTGATAAGGAGTTCAATGTCATAATCCTCACGTGTGACATGATGTCCACCACCAAAGTTAATCCACTTCAAATTGTGGAGATATTTGCCAAATTTATCTTCTAAAGCGGCAACTGTTTTTGCTAAATCATCCGAGTTTTGCTGGCATAACGTATGGAAATGAATGCCATCTAGGAGCGCGATTGTTTCTTCTCCCATCTCCTCAAATCTATCAATAGTGACACCTAATCTCGAGCCAGGTGAACAAGGGTCATAGATTGCGTGACCGATTTGGGTGGAGCATTCCGGGTTAAGTCTTAAGCCCACACTCTTGCCTGCTGCTTTGGTTTTCGGACCAAATTTCTTAAGTTGTCCGACCGAATTGAAAACGATGTGATCGGAGTATTCCAAAACCTCATCGAATTCATCTTCTCTAAAAGCACCGCAGAATGTATGGACTTCTTTATTGCCCATCTCCTCTTTTCCAAGGCGGGCTTCATAAAGACCTGAGGCCTCAGTGCCAGCGAGGTATGGTTCTAAAACCGGATATAGATTGAAGTTGCTAAAACACTTCTGGGCAAGGAGGAATTTAGCCCCTGTTCTATCGCTTATTTTCTTGATGATTTCGCCATCATATTTGAGCATAGCCTCATCAATGACGTAACATGGGGTTCTTAATTTTCCAAAGACTTCTTCAGGAGTTCTATCCTTTAAACGGCAGAACGTTAAGCGATTATCAAAGATTGTCATATGAATCATCAATCATCTTAGGATTGAAGTTCTCCCTTGTTGGAAGTCCGTATTTATTGAGTGCGTCGATGAATGGATCTGGATCATATTCATCGCATGTTCTAGCGCCAGGTTTTGTCCACTTACCTGTTAAAACCATCATAGCGCCGCACATAGCTGGGGTTCCGGTTGTGTATGAGATAGCCTGTGATCCAGTCTCTTTATAAGATTCCTGGTGATCGCAGACGTTATAAATGTAGTAGCTGACTGGTTTGCCATCTTTTTTACCACGGCAGATACATCCAATATTTGTTTTACCGACCGTTCTTGGACCAAGGGTTGCTGGGTCTGGTAAGAGGGCTTTTAAGAACTGGATTGGAGTGATTTCAACGCCGTTATACATGACAGGGTCTGTTCTTAACATTCCGACGTCCTGTAAGCAGTTCATGTGCTGGATGTATGAATCGCCGAATGACATGTAGAATCTGATTCTCTTGACCTCTGGGAACCATCTAGCGATAGATTCGGTTTCCTCGTGGTGGAGAAGATACATGTTCTTAACACCGACTTCGTCGAAATCATATGGATGCATGATGCTCATTGGAGCGATTGTGTGCCATTTACCATTTTCATAGTAAGCGCCTGGAGATGAGACTTCACGTAAGTTGATTTCTGGGTTGAAGTTTGTTGCAAACTTATAACCATGATCTCCGCCGTTGCAGTCTAAGATATCGATATATTCAATTTCATCGAAGTAATGCTTCTTTGCATAAGCGACATATGCCTGAGTGACTCCTGGATCGAATCCGCATCCTAAAAGAGCGATCTTGCCGATCTTCTCGAATCTCTCACGGTATTCCCACTGATATGAGTAATCGAAATATGCAGAGAATCCAAGTTCTTTAACTCTCTTCTCGTATCTAGCTCTCCATACTGGCTCATCAACATCTTCAGGTTCATATTCAGCTGTGTCGAGATAGTGAATCTTGCACTCTAAGCAAGCATCCATGATGACGAGGTTGTGGAATGGCATGCCTAAATGCATGACCATATCAGCCTTGAATTCTTTAATGAGGGCGATGACCTGATTAACGTCACCTGCATCAATTGCAGTTGTGTGAATAACCGTTTTCGTTGTTGGTCTTAATTTCTCTGCGAGAGCGTCGCATTTAGATTTAGTTCTTGAAGCGATCATAATCTCTTCAAAGACCTCTGGGTGCTGGCAGCACTTTGTGATGCCAACTGTGGCAACACCACCACAGCCAATAATGATTACACGGGCCATACTTACCTCCTAATAAACAAAAAGATAGCCACTTCACATGCGGCTACCGTAAACATCACTTCATCAGGAGATGGATAGAGTCTATATAGTAAGATACTTTTACTACTCTTATTGATAAGTTTCACAAGTGGCACGCAGGTGCTTTTAATGGTTGTAAAGTAACCAACTTACAAAATTTAGATAACCGTCGAGTTATCAATCAATAAGGCGATAACATTATCACCATTTTGCAGAGGATCGGACTGCATTTATGACTCTCATGTCAAAATCCTAATCGTCTTTGAATTTGCTTATGTTTCTAGGACACAAAAATTATGTGTTTAATAATTAAAAAAGTCAATTAAATGAGCTGAAAATACAAAGTATCCAAGCATCATTCTATCGAATTTAATTTGCGCAAAAGAGCAATCATTTTTTTCGCAGACAAATTTATGTTTAAATCTTAACTGTTTTTGACGCTCATCGAACATCGAACTTGATAAAAACTTCCACAGCAATAATTACAATAAGAAAGTGCAGAGATAAAGAACGAAGACAGCGAGGCGTATATCCTAATCATACTTAAATTATGTTTGGAAGCTATAAAGTCAACGGATATTTCCAACCATTTCATAAACATTCAGTTAATAAAAGGGGGAAGAAAAAAAGACAGCTCACGCTGCCTCCCCCTTTTGCATCATACGCTCTTAGCGCCCCTGCCCGCATCTTACGATTCGGAGAGGCCTAGCTCTTTGCGATGGAGGGTACTCCATCTCTTGCCATCTATCTCTTAGCAATCACCCAGAATTTGTCCTGCCGTCCTTTCGGGCGCCATCTTTGTGCTGGGTCGTTCCGGGAATCCTCCTGTCCTTTCCTCACGGATCAGATAGTTTTGATTCTCCTGCGGGTTCATTTTGTTCCCCCGCTTCATCATCGTCTCTACGGATTAGCTCCGACCGTCCTTTCAATCTTACGATTGCTGACTTGTCTTCATCGCTTCGTTCCCTGCTCTCGTCCTCTCCCTTACGGGATTCTCCTTCAAGCCGAGGCTTAGCAGACTTCCATCTGCCCTCCGTCCTTCAACTGACTTCGCTCCAACCTCTTCTTCAGATCTTCTTCTGTTTATTAGGTCTTCTCCGCTTTCACACTAGGTGGGTCATCCTCAATTTCTCGGGGTTGATCAGAGGCCTAGGTGACAATCCTCAACTTCTTGAGGTTCCATCAGCTGGTCGATGATCCAGTCTTGCAAGCGCCTTGCCCGATTCCTTTCGTCCTCGGTGAGTCCTGCTTCAAGCTGGCTCGGTTTCGGTTTCCCCTGTTCCTCTTTCGAGGCCTTCGGTTCTTCCGCTACATCAGTACTGTACCTCTCGGCCGCCTTACTGATTGCTTTCCGATGGGTTCCGGCGCCACGTCTCCTCGCTCATTATCTGGTCGATTCGATTCGTCGTCGTTCTTCGGTTAGAGGCGTTTCCGCTCAGCTCTTGTTAGAACCTGCGACTCGTTTTCTCTTTCCTATCCTGTCGAGCGGGCTTCTTCATGTTAGCTTCCTAACACGTTCTTCCCTCTCCACTGAAGTCTTACAACCTCAGCCATCGGTTGGATGGTTTTCTCATGTCCCCTTACGTCGGTTTCTTTCACAAGTTCCGTTCTTTCGGTTCTTTGAGTAATGATGCATCGCCGCGTTCTTTATCAACAATCTTTGATTGTTGCTTCACCAATTTCTGGTTCGTTCGTCCGGCGAACACATAACTATACTAGGAAAAAAATAATGTGCAACACTTTTTTTAAAAATTTTTTATATTATCTACTTATTAAGTTATCAACGCGCATGCGCATAATAAAAAAGAGCGGGATGACCGCTCAATTTGTTTTAAAACTCTTTTTTGCCAATCAAGTAACGCATCTGTGCGCCTTTAGATACATTGCCATCGACCTTCATTTGACCTGTTATGAACAATTTATCCGCGCTGACAGTCCCGCTAGCCATGCCAACAAGATTATCTAAGGACGCCGCCACAAAGCAATCGGCTTCACTGCAACTCACAGGTTCAATAATCATTCCTTCTTTCTTTGTTATTTTGAGATGGAATGTTCCTTCTCCTGGCCCCTCAATTCTTATCTGGATGATATTTGAATACGAGTCTTTCTTTGTGGAAAGATATGCGTTTCTTGATTCTTCTAAGCCCTCATACAATTCTTTAAGCGTATTATAGGCTTCGATGAAGGAGATGCTTGGATCGGAACCTCCTCCCGCAATATCAGAGTACATCTTCTCGTACACTAAAGCAGATTTGGTCCATGAGAAATCTTTCTTCATGCATCTATCTCTAAGGGTGTAGAAAACATTCTGCTGCCCAAAATAAATCTTAACGGCCTGTGATATCGCTAGGAGCAACGCTTTAGAGTTATAGGCGGCGAATGAGAATCCGTCTCCGATTCCATCGAAGTCAGAGTAGGCTCTAACAGAATCCTTTAATCCTCCAGTCTCGTGAACAACAGGAATCGTTCCATATCTCATTGCCATCATCTGTGATAAACCACACGGCTCAAAGCTAGATGGCATGAGATAGAAGTCCGAGCCAGCAAATACACGTGCCGCTCTCTCTTCGTTATAATCGCTTGAGAACCCAAATTGGTCAGGGTATTTCTCTTTGAAATCGTTGAAGAAGTCGATATAAGACTGATCACCTTGTCCATAGATGATGATTTGAACGCCCATCTCCATGAGTTTAGGAAGAAGGTCCTTAATGAGTTCAATGCCCTTCTGCTCGACTAAGCGGGCAACTGAGCAGAATAATGGCCAATCTTTCTCTGTCTTTAAGCCAAATTCTTTCTGCAATTCCGCTTTACATATATCCTTGCCGTCTCTCTTCTTAAGGCTGAAGTTAGCAGGAATTCTCTTGTCTTTTCTAGGGTCATAATGAGCCATGTTGATGCCGTTGAGGATTCCGTACATTTTAGCTTCCACCAAATCACACACGCCTTCGAGGCCTTTTCCGAACTCATGCGAATGCAATTCTTTAGCGTAAGTTGGAGATACGGTTGAAACTGCGTCTGCCATAAGCATCGCGCCTTTCATGAGGTTGACATCGTGTCTTCCCTGATATTCATAGGCTAAAGCGCCCTGATACCAGCCTTCGACTAAGCCGAATGTGGAATATAACTCACTCGCGCCAAATTGTCCCTGATAGGCGATATTGTGGATTGTATAAACGGTCTTAACGTTTCTATAGTCAGAACGGACGGCTTGATCATCTTTTAAATATAAAATAGATAAGGCGGTTTCCCAGTCGTTGCAGTGAAGAATATCAGGAACGAACTTAAGGAATTTCATCACGTCGATGACGGCTTTAGAGAAAAAGGCGAATCTCAATTTATCATCATCATAGCCATAAAGCCTATCTCTATTGAAAAAATCATCGTTCTCAATGAAATAGACAGGCACTTTGCCGAGTTTGCCTCTCCATAAAGCGCACGGAATAGATCTGTCGCCTAAGGTGATGTTTGTTTTTTTAAAACGTCTTAAGCCTTCGCCAAACCTATCTTTTACACATTTGTATAACGGGGTAATAATGGCAACTTCATGGCCGTTGTCTTTTAAAGCGCCAGGAAGCGAAAATGCGACGTCTGCTAAACCGCCTGATTTAGAAAAAGGAGCGCATTCGCTTGTTTCAAATAATATTTTCATAAAGGATCTCTCCCATCCTTGAATGTAATAAGTATATTACAATCTATGTATAGATGTCATTTATTAATAAGAGTTCTTCTTAAGAAGAAAATTATTTAAAGTGGCACAGTTCGGAATGATTATAATTAATGACATTCTTTTGAATAATGACAATTGTCGTCCTATTTTTGTTTTTATTAGCAATTACGATTAGTAGAATGGGAAAAATGAAAGCA
The DNA here is from genome assembly GCA_024408235.1 of Bacilli bacterium. GTDB lineage: Bacteria > Bacillota_I > Bacilli_A > RFN20 > CAG-826 > UBA4951. The sequence goes on along the minus strand of JAKSVF010000004.1, from coordinate 12,198 downwards.
TTCGTCGATAACAAATTAACAAAAGCGGTGACTCAATGGATGAACACGCCATATTATTCCCTCGTCTTGCTTGTCTTGACCCTTGTGTCCCACTACTTCGGCCTCGATGTTTTCCTTATTGGACTAATATCATTGTTAATCACAGTTAATTACCTTTTTCAGAAGAACATGAACTGCATGCTAGTCACATTCCTTTTTATGTGCACAATGATTTCGATTCAGAATTCCCCAGGTAACAGAATTCACGGCATAGATGTTTCTTATTATTTCGAACCACGTATTTATATACCAATCATTGTATTCGTCGCCATACCGGCAGTGTCCGCAACTTATAGAGCTATCGCAAACATTGTTGAAGGAAAAACTAAAGTGGATGGCATTTTCATAACGTCCCTAGTACTAGGAATCGCATTCTTGGCTAACGGTGTCTTCTCAAAAGACTACACACCTCTAAATCTGATGTTCGGCTCATTCATGTTCTTTTTCTTCTTTGTCTTATTTATAGCTACACGTCCGCATGTGAGCGTGGATGAATCGACGCTGAAAGGCATATCCTATCAGGTACTGATATTTGCCTTGCTCCCAATAGGCGAGACTGTGGTCAATTATATTGCTAATTACGCTAACGGGATGGAGATGACTTCTAGGCCTGACATCTTCCTTGGTTGGGGCAATAAGAATACGGTTGGAATGCTGCTTGATATCTCCATTCCGTTTGTCCTCTCTTTGTTGAGATTCGAAAAAAGAATCTCCGTAAAAATTGTAACTCATGCGGTATTTGTAATGATTATAGCCACAATTATTTTGACATTCTCAAGACAAACATATCTTGCCGCGATTCTTTTCTTGATCGCCTATACGGTGTCAATGGGAATAGTTAAACACGGAGGAGTAAGGGCAAGGTACTTTGTCTATGGGGCAGCATGGATCACATTCGTGGCAGTCCTGTTGTTCATCGGAGAAATAAACGGGTTCTTTGCAAAAATTGGATTTGATATGTCTGACAACGGCAGATTCCCGCTTTATAAGATGGCAATAGAATCATTCTTATCTGACAAAGCCTTCGGAAAAGGCTTCTTTTTCATAGGCCCCGATAACTTTGTCGGATTGGATTCAATAATGCCTCTAGCCTGTCATGACACAATACTGGAGATGATGGGCGCCTGCGGTTGGTTCGGAATCGCTGCGTATTCAATTTATAGGCTTGTTTCGTTTAAGAAAATCGCTGATGGCATCAACAACTACAATCTCTATCCATTCCTATCAACAATCATCTTCCTTGCCATGAGTTTGGTGGATATTCATCTATTTGACCTATTAGGAACCGCTGTATACATAATGCTTTTGTCATTGTCTCTTTCAGGGAAGACAATCAACGATAAGCGCAACAACGAATGACAGTCAGCAAGCAAAATGCTTTGCAGTAAGCATAGATAAATCAATATAATTGAGTCATGTATCCAACTCTATTTGGCTTTATCGACACATATTCCGTTCTCATGCTGCTAGGCGTCGTAGCGTGTTTTGGTTATCTCGAGCTCTTCTGGAGGAAGAAGGGAATCAAAAAGAAGCAGATGTATGCGATTGAAATCAACGGATGCATATCAATCGTTGCAGGACTTGTGACCGCTATACTAACGCAGAATCTTTACGATTTCATCGAGAAAGGCAGCGCCTACAAATGGACGTGGGCCATGACTTTCTATGGAGGCATCATCGGAGGCGTTATTTGCTTCTTGCTCGTTTACTTCCTCTACCAGAGAAAAAAAGATGGGCCATTCCTTCACACCGCTTTAAAGATTGCGCCGGCCTGTATAACAATCGCTCATGGTTTTGGGAGAGTGGGATGCTTCTTTGCAGGATGCTGTTACGGAGCAGAGACAGACGCGTGGTATGGAATAGTCTTAGATGGGGTCAAGGTCATCCCAACAAACCTATTTGAGGCGATATTCTTAATTCTATTGTCACTGGTCTTATTATTCCTCGCGATGAAATGGGAGACAGACTACAGCTTAGCGATATACGCAATCGTATATGGAATCTTTAGGTTCTTAATTGAATATCTAAGAGGAGACCATAGAGGAAGCTTCATCCCTGGCATTACGCCATCTCAATTCTGGTCAATACTCGCTATTATTGGTGGCTTAGCGTATTTAGGATATCTGCTTTTCAAGAAAGTAAAATTCAATCAGAAACAAGAAAAAATCGCCGAATGATGGCGATTTTCTTTTAGTTTTCCTTCTTTTTTCTTTCAAATATGAATAACAAGATGGCGCTATATATAGCAACAGCTGCGCCGACCGAGATGTTAACGATATAGAACGTGGCATTCCAATCGCCTTCGTACAACAACGGGAACAATCCATCGTTGAGGAAGTTAAACAGGAAATGAATGAACACGGCCGCATATATGCTGCCACCATATAAATAGGCAAAGCCGACAATAAGCCCGAGGAAAAGGGTGTATCCGGCCTGAATCAAAGCCCCTAATGGATTTGAAAACACACCTGCAATAAAATGAACAGCCCCAAATACTAGAGCGCTAATAATAAGCGTCAGAGGTCTATTGAATTTGCTCTTGATAACATTTATGGCCATACCTCTAAATATCAACTCTTCTGATAGAGCGGTCGCTAAGCAAAAACAAGCCGAGTTAATCAATCTTAAGTAATTAGGTTCTAGAGCAACGCTAGAGTGATCCACTCCTAGAAAAACTAGATTAGAGCCACATAGCACCAACAAAGGAATGAAAGCCACCAACCTTCTAGGGTTGAACTGTTCTAAGGCAAATCCCTCTCTTTTGAACATTATTATCATCACAGTTGAAAGAATGACCTTCCCGATTGTGACCAATAGCAAGTGATAGTTGCTGTTGAGGAATTTATCAAACGGAAGCGCGACCACAATCAAATAGATGCATAAATACATCAGTGATGAATAAAATCTGTATTTGACTGAACGCTGTGCCATGTAATGAATTTTAAGTGTTACAAAGCGTATTGTCTAACACGTTATTTGAAAAAGATTTTCAAAGCATTCCTATTTGTTATAATTTTCCCAGTATGACGACAGACGACAGATTAAAAACGCCTTTCATAGATGCGTTAGAAAAGTACATCGAAGAGGACGTCTCGCCTTTTGATGTGCCTGGACACCACATGGGGAATGTCCAAAATAGAGCGACAGAACTCCTGGGAGAGAAGCTATATAGATGCGATGTTAATTCCCCTATCGGATTAGATAACCTCGCACACCCAGATGGAGTAGTCCTAGAATCCGAGAAAATGACCGCAGAGGTATGTGGAGCGGATGACGCTTTCTATTTAATCAATGGAACTTCAAGCGGCATCATAGCCATGTTTTTAGCAGCGGTTAAAGCCGGTGAAAAGGTTCTTTTGCCAAGAAACGTCCACAAATCGGTGATTAATGCCTTAGTTTTATGTGGCGCCGTTCCAACGTATGTCATGCCTGAAGTCGATGACGACTTAGAGATTGTAAATCAACCATCTCTAGAAGTTTGGAAAAAAGCAATTTTGAGAAACAGCTCTGCAAAGGCGATATTCGTTATCAACCCAACGTATTTTGGCTCTGTCGGCAATCTTAAAGAACTGGTTAAATTCGCTCATGAGCATAATGTCGCGGTTTTAGTCGATGAGGCTCACGGTGCTCACCTCTACTTCAGATGCAAAAACAGCCCAATGAACGCGATGGATGCAGGAGCGGATATGTCATCCGTCTCATTCCATAAGACAGCGGGCTCACTCACTCAAAGCTCAGTTCTCCTTTTAAAGGGAAATAGATTTTCTCGAGGAGATATCCAAAAGGCTTTAAATATCATAAACAGCACTTCCCCTTCCCACATACTTATCGCATCACTAGAAGCCGCCTCAGCCTATATGGGTTCAAAAGAAGGACATGATGAAATGGAATCCGTCTATGAACTTGCAGAATACGCAAAGCGTGAGATCGATAAGATCCCTGGATTCTCAGTCGAAGCGGACAAGCACTTTAAAAAATACGGATCATATGGATTCGATAGAACGAAGCTGGTCATAGGCCTTAATAAGTTAAAGATCGATGGTTTCGGTGTATATAGAGAAATGAAGAAAATCGCTAATGTCCAGATGGAGTTAGCGGAGACATATGCTGTCTTAGGAATACTTGCCATCGGCACAAAAAAAGAACATATAGATCATTTGATAGAGGGGTTGAAAGAGTTATCAAAACTGTACTATGACCCATCCATCACTTATCAGGCTAAAGAACCTGACACCGGATTCCCTTATATGCTTGCAAGGCCACGTGTAGCCTTCAATGCCCCGAGCAAAATCGTTCCGATAAGCGATCTAGACGGCGAAGTGTCTAGAGAACAAGTCATGATGTACCCTCCTGGCATTCCTCTAATTGTCCCAGGTGAGGTTTGGACAAAGGAACTGATTAGAAAACTGAAGAAGATCATTTCCTCTGGTGGACGCCTCATCAGCGCATACGATAACGGCTTTGAGGTCATAGACACCAAGAAATGGAAACGATATTTCGCATATGAGAGAAAGTTGAGCGATTACCAGATGAATAGAAGAACATACCCAGAAAATGACGGATACCACTTACCATTCGAAGGCGATAAGCACGCTAGAACTTTCATTTTGATGCCATTCCGCCTAGATACATGGAGAAACAATGCAAAACCTGGACAAGATAATTTTGTTGAGGTTATAAAGGCAATCTCGGAACATGAGGAGGTCGTTGTTGGCATCCACCCATCTCACTATAGAAAATTAGCACCACTATTCCAGGGAATGAAAAACGTTAAACCTATCTCAATCAGGTATAACGATTCATGGGCAAGGGACAACATGCCTTTGTTCGTCACAAACGGCAAATCCGTCAGAGCGGTTGATTTCCGTTTCAACTCCTGGGGGGGAGAATACGATGGTTTATATAAGAACTATCGAGACGATGACAAATTGTCTGGCATCATCGCGAAGAGGCTAGGCGTATCATCATACCGTCATCCTACATTCATCTTGGAAGGCGGATCCGTGCATTCTGATGGAGAGGGCACACTTCTGACAACAGAAGCATGCTTATTATCCAAAGGAAGAAACCCAAGCTGCTCAAAAGAAGAGATAGAAGATACCTTAAAGGAATATCTTGGAATTAAAAAAGTCATTTGGCTCCCACACGGAATATATGAGGATGAGACAAATGAACACGTCGACAACATGGTCTCATTCGTTAAGCCTGGCGAAGTAGTAATGGCTTGGTCAGACGATGCTAACGACCCTCAATATCAATATTGTCAGGAAACATATAAAGCGTTGAGCGAAGCAATAGATGCTGAAGGAAGGAAATTCATCATCCACAAGATTCCAGTGCCAAGCCCTGCCCTATATCTAAGTGATGAAGAAGCTAAATCCTTAAGTGTATCCGCAACGACGCTTGACCAAAGATGCGGAGGAAGAAGACTTGCAGCATCTTACGTAAACTTCTATATGGGAGACACATTCATCATCCTCCCAGCATTCGGAGTTAAAGAGGATAAAATCGCATACGATATAATGAGCAAGTTGTTCCCAACTAGAAAGATCCACCAGCTTAACACCAGAGAGATATTGCTTGGCGGAGGAAACATCCACTGCATCACAATGAATATGCCATACGTAGAAGGAGAATAAACTATGAAGGTAAAGGTAGCAGCAACACAGTTCTCAATGACAAAAGTCTATGAGGAAAACATCGCAAAAGCTGAAGAAATGGTAAGAAAAGCCGCAAAAGAGGGAGCAAATATCATTCTTTTGCCAGAATTATTCGAAAACCAGTATTTCTGCCAAATCGAGGATTATTCCCACTACTTACTAGCGGAAGACTACGATGATTCAAAGACCATTAAACATTTCCAAACAGTCGCAAAGGAACTAGGAGTAGTTCTCCCAATCTCATTCTTCGAAAGATCTGGCAACTGTTTTTACAACACAATTGCCATCGTTGATGCAGACGGAACAGTATTAGGGAAATATAGAAAATCACATATCCCGACCGGAGAGTGCTACGAAGAGAAATTTTATTTCACCCCAGGCGATACAGGGTTCAAGGTCTGGAAAACGAAATACGGAAAGATCGGCGTTGGCATCTGTTGGGATCAATGGTTCCCAGAAACCGCTAGATGCATGGCCCTTAAAGGAGCGGAGATTCTCTTATTCCCAACCGCTATCGGAAGCGAGCCAGTCATGACAATCGATTCCAAGAATCATTGGCAAAACACGATGAGAGGACATGCGGCAGCGAATATAATGCCGCTTGTAGCATCCAATAGAATCGGTCCTGAGTCCTATGGCAACTCCAGCATGAAATTCTATGGTTCGAGCTTTATCGCAGACCAAAACGGCGAAAAGGTAAAAGAACTGAACAGAGAAGAGGAGGGAATACTGGTCGCAGAGTTCGATTTAGATGCAATCGCGGAAGAGAGATATTCATGGGGCGTCTTCAGAGATAGAAGACCAGACCTTTACGGAACAATCCTCAAAACAGACGATTCAAAATAATTAAAGACACCTAAATGTGTGTTTATTAAGAAAAGCCCAGGTAAAACCTGGGCTCATTTTTGTTTAAAGATTATTTCTCGTCTCTTTTTCTAAGAGCAACGCTGAATGCGAATCCTGCGACTACAAGTGTTGCAATAGAAGTTGCGACGATTTCACCCTTACAGCCTTTCTTTGTTGGCTTAACAGGCTCTGGATCTTCTGGGTCATCAACATTTGGATCGGTTGCAAGAACTGGAGCAACAAGAAGCTCTAAGCTCTTTCCAACAACTGTAGTTGAACCGTCATCAAGTTCAAGATTGATAAGGAGATGGACAAAGCCGTTGAATGCCTCTTCTGCTGTTCCTGAGATCATTGATCCATCAAATTCCAATCCTGCTGGGAGAGGTGTAACTGGATCGATGACTACTTCAGCGTTATTGATTGTCTTGCCACCATATGTAGCGCCGATATCATAGTCGCTTGAGATTTCGACTCCGATTTCAACTTCCTCGCCAACCTTTGTCTGATAGTATCCGTTTTCAACGCCCTGGAAGACGATTCCGCTTGCTTTTGCAGCAAATTCTCTATCCATAGCACCCGAGTTAGCACAGACATATAATGCGCCTTTTGCCATCTCACGGACTGCATACCACCACGAATATGATTCAACTGTCTCTCCGTCATGTGTGAAGACTGGAGCACCCTTTCCATCAAATGCATTAGGATCCCACTTTGCGTTAACATCTGATGAATATTTATCACCGTCAAGCTGGTTATTGCATCCCGCTAAGATACGGTTGTTGATGTTTTCATAGCACTTGTTGCTGAATGCTGAGTTTCCGTGGTGGGTCATATCAGAGATGATAGCGCCCTTGAAGCCCCACTCACCACGCAAAACTTCTGTTAAGAGTGGATATGATGCTGCCGTTTCCATAAGACCTAAACGGTTATATGACGACATGATGCCCATTGACTTGCCTTCTTCAACGCACATCTGGAATGGTTTGAGATAGAGTTCTCTTAATGCCTGCTCTGTGAGGAAGCATGTGACACCTTCTCTGTTCTTTTCCTGGTCGTTGACTGCGAAGTGCTTGAAATAGCAATAGATTCCCTTATCTGAAGCTGCTGCAACAACACGTCCAGCCATACGTCCTGTTAAGAATGGATCTGCTGAATAATATTCGAAGTTACGTCCGCCGAATGGTGATCTGTGGAGGTTAACGCCAGGTCCTGCCCAACCGTACTTGTTGTCCATGTGGCCTTCGATACCAACGCATTCACCCTGTTCAAATGCAAGGTCGACATTGTAAGTAGCTGCGACGATTGGAGCACCGCACCACCACATTGCACCGAATTTTGATGGTCCATCTGAGTCTGATGTGGATGGCTTTCCAATTCTAGAGATTGCTGGGTTGTGAGTATTTCCGCCTTCTGTGAACTGTCTCAATTCATCGAATGTGAATTCATTCAAGAAATCTTCCCATCTCTCATCATCGAGAGGCACGCCGACCATATCCTTGAACTGTGTGCTTTCTGCAGCTGAGAGAGCTGTCTTCTGCTGCGTCCATCCTAAGTCGACGATATCCTGCTTTGTCTTATGAGCTGCTTCCGGCATGTACTCATATGTATCTGTGCAATCAATGTCGGCAAGTGTGAACTCGTGTGTATAGAATTCCTGTACTCTGCTGCCTTCCTTCAAAGTTCTATCTTCCACTGTTGGGTGGGTTGGGAATGTTCCCTCTAAATCAGAACGGCTTGTCTGATCGAATCCGATGTCGTTATCTAATGGAAGTGAGCTATAGAAGTCCTGTCCTGAGAATCTGTTCTTGACCTCTGCGCCTGTAATTCTGTCGTATTTGTATTTAATACCGCTCTGAGTGACCTTGAAGTTGACTTCGTCGTAAACCTCATGAGCGTTCTTATTCAATGTGACCTTATAATCGCCTGGATCGAGTTCATATCCTGTGAATCCGTTGCCATTAGCGTCTGTAAAGTCATAGGAAGCCTGATCCTGGATGTAGAAGTCGAGCTTGAGTTCCTGTGATTCGCCTGGCGCTAATTCTTTGGTCTTAGCAAATGCGCATAAGACTTCTGATGGTTTTTCGATTCCACCATCGATATATGGAGCTTTCCAGTATAACTGGACAACATCTTTGCCTCTAACAGAACCTGTATTGGTGACTTTAACTTTGACAGTCATCTTCTCATCTTTATATGAGAGCTTTGCGTTTGCTTTGTCACAGCTGACGATTTCCTGTTCGAACTCAGTGTATGAAAGGCCATAACCGAATGGATAAATGACACCTTCATCACCGGCATACCACTCATTGGCTTTGTTCTCATCTTTAGCCTTAAGTTCGTCATACATAGTTTCGTAGAAACGGTAATCCATGTAGACGCCTTCTTCGTAGCTAACATATGATGATGGTCTAACACCGTTAAGTCCGTATTTGACGACTTTCTGGGCTTCATTATCCCATTGAGGATCGCCCTTATATGTTCCATCTGATCTGACTGGAGTTCCGTCAGCGTTGAACATTGTGTCTGCTGGATAGTCCTTGCCGTCAACAACGTTTGTTTGACAGTTATCTGCAAAGTTCTGGAATGTTGGGTTCTTCTTGAAGTTTCTCTCCCAAGTATCAACCGTTCTTCCTGATGGGCAGACTGAACCGTTTAAGATTTCACCGATTGCAGCTGTTCCGTTTGCGCCTGGAGTACCCATCCAGATGACAGCGCCAACCTTGTCGTCTTCTTCAAATCTATCGCACTGGAATGCGTTACCGGAGTTGATGACGATGACGACTTTGTCGAAGTATTCTTCAATCATGTCGAGAAGGTCATTTTCATTATCTGATAACTGTAAGTAATGCTGATCTGTCCAAACATCTGCAGCGATGCCATTGTCAGCGTTGTTGAAGTCACGAGCATCAATCGCCTTACAGTCAGCGCCTTCTGTACCGCCACGAGCGATGACCATGATTGCGGCGTCGCCATACTGGGCGAATGAGCTCTTTACGTCTGCTGTATATCTATCTACTGGAGTTTCTCCAACCGTAGCTTCTGATATACCTTTCCAGCCGGTATTACCGTTCTTGCGTCCTGAGCCGGATTTGCTGTTGTCCTTGTAGAAGCTTGTTAATGTTCCGTTAACCTCAAATCCTGCATCTGTCAAAGAACGCTGCATGTCAATCTGAGTGATGCCAGATGAGACTGAACCTGAGCCAGATCCACCACCACCATACTGCAAGCTTGTAGATGATTTACCAAAGATGGAGACTTTCTTAACCCCTTCAAATGGGAGCATTCCATCCTGATTTTTGAGAAGGGTCGTTCCTTCTTCCGCAATTTTCTTGTTGAGTTCCATTGCTCTGTTACAGTATGTTGTTCTATCCGAATATGCTGTCTCAGAAATGAATTTGCCCTGCGGACCTCTGATTAGATTTGGAGCTGATGGCTGATGCATGGCTGCACCTAAACCTAAAAGAGGGAGCAATCCAAATAATAGTATCTTTTTCTTCATACTATGCTTTCCTTTCGCAGATTACTGCATATGTCTATTCGTCTCGATATGAGCACAAATAGTGCGTCAAAACAAAACGTTTGTCAGTTTTGGCGCGTTTTATGTTTTTAGGTTAATATCAATTATCAATCATAGATATGACAATCGTGCACTTAAAACAACGCTTTCTTATACGCGCGAAAAAGAAAACCCTCCGGCGTTGGAGGGTAATTCTTGTTAGATTTCTTCGATGACTTTCCAACTTGAAGTGAGCTTAGTAACTTTAGCCAAGCACTCTTCCTGCGATGCCTTATCGCTTAAATAATCATAGATTATGTGGGCAATCTCCTTCGCATCGTCAATTGTGCAACCTCTAGTTGTTATAGCTGCGAATCCAATTCTTAATCCGCTTGTTTTGTTTGGCTTAAGAGTGTCGTTTGGAATCATGTTCTTGTTTGTGGTGATGTTGATCTCTTCTAACTTCTTCTGAGCATCAAGTCCGTTGATTCCGAATGAGTCTAAGACGTTGACTAAGAACAAGTGATTTTCCGTTCCGCTTGTTTTAACACCAAGTGAGGCCAGTTCATCTGAGCATGCCTTTGTGTTGTCTTTGATTGCCTGAGCGTAGACCTTGAAGGAAGGGTCTAAGTCCTCTTTAAAGCAAATTGCCTTACCAGCAATAATGTGTTCAAGTGGTCCGCCCTGATAATATGGGAAGATGGCAGAGTTGATCTTCTTGATGAGCTCTTCGTCATCTGTAAGGATTAAACCGCCTCTAGGGCCTCTTAATGTCTTGTGTGTGGTCGATGTTACAACATCAGCGATACCAACTGGAGATGGGTGAACTCCACCGGCGATCAAGCCAGCGATGTGAGCCATATCAACCATCATCTTGCAACCAACCTTGTCGCAGATTGCTCTGATTGCCTTGAAGTCGATTTCATATGGGTATGCACTATACCCGGCGAGGATTACGTTTGGCTTTTCCTCTAGTGCGATTCTTTCGATATCAGCATAATCTAATCTACCGTCTTTTAATGGATAGAAAACGAAGTCATATGTGTGGCTTGAGAAGCTGACTGGTGAGCCGTGTGTTAAGTGACCACCGTCATTAAGGACTAATGATAAGACCTTACCGCCCTCTGGCATGAGCGCTCTATAAGCAGCCGCGTTTGCCTGCGAGCCCGAATGTGGCTGAACGTTAGCGAATTTTGAGCCAAATAACTCACACGCTCTCGCAATCGCGATTGACTCGATTGTGTCAACATGGACACAGCCTCCGTAATATCTCTTGTTTGGATAGCCTTCTGCATATTTGTTGGTGAGGATTGATCCGCAAGCCTCTCTGACTTCTTTGCTAGCGTAATTCTCGCTTGCAATGAGCTCAATTCCCTCATTCTGCCTTTTAGACTCAAGGGCAATTAAATCGAATATCTCTTTGTCCATGTTTATATCTCCATTGATTACATTACACCATATAGGAATCCTCTTTTCTTTTCACTAAAAGAATATAAGAAAACGCTTTACTGGAGGTAATGATGTCAATCTACTGCAAGAGCAAAAGAAAAATCCCACATTTTTTGCAGGATTCTAATCAAACAAAGATGTGTCAGGGCAATCCTTTTATACAATCCGTACGGTTGAGTTGTTGTTCGTACGATTTTGAAACGGTTCGTCGTCTCGTTTATATAGAGAGTTTCCTTATCCCCCTGCAGCATATTCTCTGTAAGCTCGTTTTATCATTCTTTCGCCGGTTTTCGTGGCGCCGTCCATGATGTTCTTCCCGCAATAGTAGAATTTGTCATCAACCATTAAGCCGTAATGTTTTTTAGTTGTCATCGCGAAGAATACGACGTCTGCGGAAGCGGATATTATCCCCAAAATTGAAAGAAACGTAATCGCCCCACCCAGATGTTCGTCAAACAGCCCTTGGGTAGAAAAGAGGACAATAAAATACGCGAATCCTAGATTAATGAAAACTATAACAGGAGCCAAACCCAGAACGATTTGCCTCTTCTAACGTTGAACATCGCAAATTCCAACCTCCAATCAGTTTATATCGTGTCATCAGTCGCTGCCACTACTTGAGGACTTCCCAATAACCGCCTTTTTTGCTTCCCACTCTTCTAATGAAACCATTTAGAGTTAATTCCCTAAGATAATTTTGAATTGATG